>NZ_JAALDZ010000149.1:0-13917 GCF_014145125.1 Dietzia sp. CQ4
CCCGGTGCGGAGGTCCGCACCGGGGCCGCCGGCGGCCCCGCGGGTGCGGGGTCGCTCCGGCTCGTCGCGGGCACCTGCATCGGTCAGTTCTGCTCCGCGGCGGCGATGATGTCCGGGACCACGTTGTCGAGCGCCCAGGGCAGGCTGAGCGGCGACGCCGCCGAGATGGACAGCACCTGCTGCTCGTCGGTCTGCACCACCATCCGGCCCGCCTCGACCGCGGGGATGCGACCCAGCAGCGGGTCCGCCTCGATCGCGGCGCGCACGTCGGGCGACGCCGCGTAGGTGACCAGGATGTCCGAGACGAGCTCGTCGGCCCGCTCGGGTGACCAGGTGACGGCGAACTGGTCGGCGGCGCCGGTCGAGGCCTCGGAGACGACGGGGGCCTGCACCATCCCCAGCTGCTCGAGGAATCGCGGTCGGTTGTCCACGTCGGTGAACGCGTAGATCTTCTCGGCCGCGTCGGGATCCACCGTGCCGTAGATGAAGGTCGTCCCCCGGACGCCCGGGTGATCGTCGGCGACCTGGGCGATCCGGTCCTCCACCTCGTCGATGAGCTCCTCCGCCCGCTCCGAGCGGCCGAGCGCCTCGCCGATGAGGCGGGTCGAGTCCTGCCAGGGCGTACCGAAGGCCACGTCACCCTCGGGCATCGCGATGGTGGGGGCGATCTTGGACAGGGTCTCGTACTCCTCGGCGGTCATCCCGGAGTAGGCACCCAGGATGACGTCGGGCTGGAGCGCGGCGATGGCCTCGGTGTTGATGCCGTCCGTCTCCGAGTACAACTCCGGCATCTCGCCGCCCACCGACTCCAGTTCGGCGTCGAACCAGTCGGTGGATCCACCGGCGTTGCCGCCGAACGAGTTCCGCGGCATGCCCACCGGAACCACTCCCAGCGCCAGCGAGACATCCGCGTTGACCCAGGAGATCGTGGCCACCCGCTGGGGCGGTTCGGTGATCTCCGTCTGCCCGTACGCGTGGGTGACTGTGCGGGGGAACTCCCCGTCGCGCTCGACGTCGGTCGCCGTGGCCGGGTCCTGCGATCCACCCACTGAGCCCGTCGTGCACCCGGCCAACACCGCCAGTGTCGCGAGGAGCGCGGCCAGGAGCAGCACGACCCGTGCGCGATCGGGGGCGTCGACCGCACGGACACGGGATCGGACGGTGAGTGGACTCATGGGGTCTCCGATGGGATAAAAGCCGCTTAGGCTTGGCTTACCTTATCGGGGCAACAGTAGAGCGACGATGCGCCGAAACGCAAGACCGTACTCCCACATTCCCACTTCGCCTGGGGCACAACGTGATTCATGTCACCCTAGTGTTGATAAGGCAAGCCTACCCTCATAACGTTCGCCGGTACCTACGTCCCCGATCAGTTCGGAGCACCCGTGAACGAACACCTGTTGAGCCACCGGAGCAGGAAGGACCACGCCGCCGCCCTGGCCGCGGCGACCGCCGAGGTCGGTCGATACCTCGACGGTCGTACCACCCCGCGCTCGTCCGCCTCGCCCGCACATCTCGCGTCACAGACCGCGGCGGTGGATCTGTCGACCCCGCTGGGGACGCTCGACAAGGCCCTGGTGGAGGTGCGTGCGCTCTACCTCGACCACGCCGTGGGGTACCACCACCCCCGCTACCTCTCGCACCTCAACTGTCCGGTCACGATCCCCGCGCTGGCCGCCGAGACGCTCGCCACCTCCGTCAACACCGCGGTGGAGACGTGGGACCAGGGCACCTCGGCGTGCCTGATCGAGCAGAGACTCGTCGACTGGGTCGCCGACCTGATCGAGTTCGACCGGCCGGACCGGGTCACGCCGGACGGCGTCTTCACCACCGGCGGATCGCAGTCCAACCTCCAGGGGTTGTTCACCGCTCGCGAGGATCGACTCTCCCGCCCCGGCCCCGGGGGGACCACGCCCGCGGACCGTTGCGCCCGTCTGTCCCGACTGCGGATCGTCACCGGCGAGCACGCCCATCTCAGCGTGGTCAAGGCCGCGCGTCTGCTCGGCCTGGCGCCGGACGCGGTGATCGTCCTCCCCGGGGACGGCGACCGCATGGACCCCGCCACCCTCGACCGCGCCCTGGCATCCGTGGCGGACGCCGGTGACGAGGTCGCGGCCGTCGTCGCCCTGGCCGGTACCACCGACCACGGCGCGATCGACCCGTTGCGTGAGATCGGACTGGTCTGTCGCCGTCACGACGTCTGGTTGCACGTGGACGCCGCCTACGGCGGCGGGTTGCTGGTCTCCCCCACCCGCCGCGATCTCCTCGACGGGATCGGGCTGGCCGACTCGGTGACCGTCGACTTCCACAAGACCTTCTTCCTGCCGGTGGCCGCATCCGCTCTTCTCCTGCGGGACGGCTCCGGCTTCCGCCACTCCACCGTCAGCGCCGACTACCTCAACCCCGCGGACGGTGACGATCACGCCGTGGACAAGTCCCTGCAGACCACCCGCCGCTTCGACGCGTTGAAGCTCTGGATGACGCTGCGCGTACTCGGCGCCGACGGGATCGGCCGCATGCTCGACGACGCGATCGACGTGGCCCGGCGGATCGGTCGGACCATCGACTCCGAGCCCGACCTCGAGCTGGTTCGCAGGCCGGCACTGTCGACCGTCCTCTTCCGCCCCCGGCCCGAGGGGTGTGACCCCGACGAGTCCGACGCCCTGGTCCGTCCCGTCAGGGACGCGCTGTTCGCCGAGGGACGGTCGGTGGTCGCGGCGACGGTGGTGGACGGCAGACCGTGCCTCAAACTCACGATCCTGGACCCGGAGCTGTCCGACCGGGACGTGGCGGCCGTGCTCGCCGACGTCCGCGAGGCCGCCCGGTACCTGGCCGAGGGGATGCGCCAGGCCACCACCGCGGGGGTGATGTCATGAGCGGGAAGATCCACGACCTGCTGGGGGTGGGCATCGGTCCGTTCAACCTCGGGCTGGCGTGCCTCGCCGAACCGCTGGAGATCGACGCCGTCTTCCTCGACTCCCGCGAGGGCTTCGCGTGGCACCACGGACTCATGTTCGACGACGCGACCATCCAGGTGCCGTTCCTCGCCGATCTGGTCACGCTGGCCGACCCCACCTCTCCGTACTCGTTCCTGTCCTATCTCAAACAGGTGGGCCGGTTGTATCCGTTCTACATCCGCGAGAACTTCCAGCCCCTGCGCGCGGAGTACGACGCGTACTGTCGCTGGGCCTCCGAGCGGGTGGGTGGACTCCGGTGGGGACGGCAGGTGGTGGACGTCCGGCGCGAGGCGGCACAGGGCGCCGGGGGCGGGCCGGACGGGGGGAACGGAGGGACCGACGACGACGAGGACGGGCCCGTCTACCGGGTCACCGCGATCACCTCCGACGGCACGGAGACCTACCGCGCCCGGCACCTCGCACTGGGGATCGGCACCACCCCGTGGTCGCCTGTCGACACGGACTCGCTCGACGGCGCCTCCCCACACGCGGGCCGACGGGTCGCGCTGCACGCTGCCGACTACCTGCACCGGCGCGAGGAGCTGCTCGGGTTGGACTCGGTGACCGTCGTGGGCAGCGGCCAGTCGGCCGCCGAGATCTTCCACGACCTGGTGGCGACGTCCGGGCACTCCGGCCCCCGCGTGGACTGGATCACCCGGTCCCCCCGGTTCTTCCCCATGGAGTACACCAGGCTCACCCTGGAGATGACCTCCCCGGAGTACATCGACCACTTCCACGGTCTCGACGCCGGCACCCGGGACCGGTTGCTGCGCGAGCAACGGTCCCTCTACAAGGGCATCGACGCCGAGTTGATCAACGAGATCCACGATCTTCTCTACCGCCGGTCCGCCCACGGACTGGACACCGGGTTGCTGGTGGCCGCGACCGCCCTGGACGGGGCCACCGTAGACGAGTCAGGGATCCGCCTGGACCTGCACTGCAACGACACCGGCCGGGCCTGGCAACATCACACGGACGGTCTGGTGATGGCCACCGGCTACTCCGCCACCGCTCCGCGGTTCCTCGACGGGATCGCCTCGGAGATCGACTGGGAGGACCCCGGACCCGGGCGGGCCGGCGCGGGCAGGCCCCGTCGCTACCGCGTGGCCCGCGACCACACCATCGACCTGGCCCATCGGCATGTCCATGTGCAGAACGCCGAGGAGCACACCCACGGGCTCAGCGCCCCGGACCTGGGGATGGGGGCGATGCGCAACAGCATCATCCTGCGGTCCGTCACCGGTCGCGAGGTCTACCCCGTCGAATCACGCATCGCGTTCCAGCGGTTCGGCGCCCCGGCCCGCGAGTCCTGCCCCACCCGGGAGACCGATCCGACCCGAGCCGGGACGTCCGCCGTGCGCCACTCCCCCGCCGACCAGCAGGCCCAGGAGGCCCGATGAACCATCACACCGTCAGTACCCCCGCCGGGCTCGTCTCGCTCTCTTCCCTCTCCTCGGACGCCGATACCGTCGGGACCCTCCACGCCTGGCTCTCGCACCCCGGGTCGGCGTACTGGGGCATGCGGCACATGGCGCCCGAACAGATCTCGGCGTTCTTCCGCGACTGGCAGAGCAGCCCACACCGGCAGGTCCACATGGTGCGTATCGACGGACTGCGAGTGGGGTTGGCGGTGTACTACGACCCGGCCGCGGTCGAGCTCGACGGCTCGTACCCGCACGAACCCGGGGACCTGGGAATGCACCTGTTGGTCGCCCCCTCGCGGACGCCCGTGCCGGGCACCACGGCCGCCGTGATCGGCGCGATCTGCGAGACCGCCTTCGGTCCGCTGGGCGCCCGACGCGTGGTGGTGGAGCCGGACATCCGCAACACCGCCGTGCACCGACTCAACGCCCGTGCCGGCTTCCGGGAGGGCGGGGCGGTGGAACTCGCCGACAAGACCGCCCTGCTCTCCTTCTGCGACGTCGGGGACTTCCGGGCCTCCGAGATCGGCCGGACCACACGGGCCGTGTCGTCGTCATCCCCGTCGGCCGGTGCCGTGCCCCACGCGCACCTCACCGGTCACGCGATGCGGCGGGCCCACCGTCACCTGTGCGCCAAGGCCCTGGCCGAGTTCTCCCACGAGCGACTCGTCTCGCCTCAGCCCACCGCGGACCCGGACGTGTACGAGGTGCGCGCGGGTGAGGAGAGGTGGCTGTTCCGCGGGCGGGTGCTGCCCCTGGAGCACTGGGTGGTGGACGAGGGTTCGCTGCGCCGGGAGGTCGCCGGCGAGCCGGTCGAACCCGACGCCCCGGCCCTCATCACCGCGCTGGCCCCGGTGCTCGGTATCCCCGCGTCACTCGTCGGCGTCTATCTGGAGGAGATCGCCGCGACCCTCGGGTCCGCCGCGTTCTGTCTGCACCACCGCGCCCGCCCCGTGCAGGAACTGGCCGGCGCCGACCTGCAGGAGGTCGAGGCCGCGATGACCGAGGGACACCCGGGCTTCGTGGCCAACAACGGGCGCATCGGACTGGGGCTGACCGACCGACACCGCTACACCCCGGAGGCTCCCGCGACGGTACGTCTGGTGTGGCTCGCCGCCCGCCGTGAACTCAGCCACCTCGCCACCGTGACCGGACTGGAGGAGAACGAGCACTACCGTCGGGAGTTCGACGGTGACGACCTCGACCGGTGCGACACACGACTTCGGGAGCTGGGCCTCGATCCGGACGGGTACCGCCTCATTCCCGTCCACCCGTGGCAGTGGGAGCACAAGATCGCCGTGGCGTTCGGCCCCGACCTGGCCCGCCGCGACCTCGTCCACCTGGGCGAGTCCCGCAGTGAGTACCGCCCGCAGCAGTCCGTACGCACGTTCTTCGACGTGACCCGTCCCGAGCGCGGGTACGTCAAGACGGCACTGGCGGTGCAGAACATGGGCTTCACCCGCGGACTGTCTCCTCGGTACATGCGTGACACCCCGGCGGTCAACGACTGGGTGGCCGGTCTGGTGGCCGGGGATCCCGTGCTCCGGGCACTCGACTTCGGAGTCCTGCGCGAGGTCGCCGCCGTGGGGTACACAGGCGACGCCTACCACCGCGCAGCGGAGTCCGGCGTCTCGGACGAGGGGCCGCACACCAAGATGATCGCCGCCCTGTGGCGTGAGAGCCCGGTGCCGCGACTGGCGGAGGGCGAGCGGGCCTTCACGCTGGCCTCACTACTGCACGTCGACCTCCACGGGTGCCCCCTCGTCGTCGAACACCTGGAGCGGTCAGGGGCGGACGCCCGCACGTGGCTCCGCGCGCTGCTCGACGCCTACGTTCTGCCGGTGGCCCGCTGTCTGCTCGCGCACGGGTTGGTGTTCATGCCCCACGGGGAGAACGTGATCGTGGTGATCGGCCCGGACAACCTGCCGCGCCGGGTGCTGTTCAAGGACATCGGCGAGGAGGTGGCCGTGGTGACCGACCGACCGCTGCCCGAGGGGATCGAGCGGATCCGGCACCTCGTGGACGCCGAGACGGCCGCGTTGAGCATCCACACCGACGTGATGGACGGGGTACTGCGTCACGTCGCCGCGATCCTCGACGAGTCCGGGGTCCTGCCGGCATCAGAGTTCTGGGACGAGACCCGCCGGTGCCTGCTGGCGCTGGGCGGCGACGTCGACATCGACATCGACGTCGACGTCGACCGGGCAGAGCTCGACGACGCGACCTGGCAGGCGCTGTTCGCGCCGCGGTTCAAACACTCGTGCCTCAACCGCCTGCAATTGCGCGACACCCGGCAGATGGTGGATCTGACCGATCAGGCGGGATCGCTGCAGTTCGCGGGCACCCTCGCCAATCCCCTCGCATCGAGCCCGACCGACCCCGCGGGCGAGGGTCGCACGAGTCGCGACGAGCGCACGGGTCACGAAGGTCGCACGAGACGCGAAAAGCGCACGAGTCGCGAAGAGCGTTCCGAACACGTCGGCCGAGAAGCAGGTGTGCGGAACGCTCTTCTCGATGACGGAGCCCGCAGCGTGTCGTAGCGTCACTGGGATGAACGGGCGGGAACTCCAGAAATGTGCGGCGATGCGGGCACGCGAACTACCGGCGTCGACCCTGGAGTTCCCGTTCGGGCCGGACGTCGACGTCTACAAGGTCCGCGGCAAGGTGTTCATGATCCACACCGTTGTCGACGACGAGCCCCTCGTGGTGATCAAGGCATCACCCTCGGACGGCCTCGCCCTCCGTGACGCGCACGCCGACATCACCCCCGGCTACCACATGGACAAGAGGCACTGGATCTCACTGCACCCCGAGGGGAGCCTCGGCCCCGACGTGGTCGAGGAGTTGGTCACGGAGTCCTACCGACTCGTGGTGGCCGGGCTCCCCAGCGCGCAGCGACCGGTCGAGCCGCACGCCTTCGGGCGCGGGCAACGCTGATCCGGCTCAGTTCACCGGAGCGGTCTCCGGCGAACCCTCGGGCGACACCGAGGACCCGGTGATCGAGCCGAGCCGCTCCTCGCCCAGCGAGCCCTCCACGGCGTCGGTCGCCGAGTCCGTGTTGACGGCTCCGGCCAGCGAGTCGCCCACCACGGGCACCCCGCCGATGACGGCGTCGACCGACCCCGGGACGTCCCCGCGCATCAGGAAGTCGACGGACTCCGCGACGGGCTTGACGACCATGCACACGACCCCGATGGGCGGCAGCGGGATGCCCGCCAGGTTGGCCGCCGTGCCGGCCACGGTGCCGACGCCACAGACGGCGCTGGCGACGGAACCGACCGGACCGGAGGTGTAACCGGGCAGCGAACCGGTGACGGAGGCCGGAAGCAGGTCGCCGGCGGAGCCGAGGCCGCCGCCGGTGTCCGCATCGGTGCCCGTTCCGGCGGACCCGGTGAGCGACGACGAGTCGAGGGCGCCCGACGACAGGCCGTCCGCGCTCTGGGCTGCGGCGGCGCCGGTCGAGAAGACGAGAAGTGCGGCGGCCAGCGCACCGGCGCAGGCGATGGATCTGGTCACAGTGATCTCCGAGCATGACGGGGGCGCGAGCCCCACGATGAGTTAAGGATTCTTGAGTCCATCACATATACGTCACGAGCGGGGCGGTGTTACGTCACGACCACCCCGTCGACACGTCACGACCACCACGTCGTCGCGTCACAACCTCCGCCCTGATGCCGTCCGCCCGCCCGGCGCCGGTCCGCACCGTTCGCGGGCGCGATGAGGGAGAGTGGAGCCATGACCGGGATCCCGACCACCCCCGCCGACCATTCGCTGGCAGACGTCATGCCGTCGATCGCCGCCTCGCTGGGCCTCGACCTCCGCAACCCACTGGCTCTCCCGCCCACGCGGGATACGGTGCTCGTCCTGGTCGACGGCCTCGGCGCCGAGCTCATCCGGCAGCACGCCGAGGTCGCCCCCACCCTCTCGGCGATGACCACGCGGATGATCTCCGCGGGGTTCCCCGCCACCACGGCCACGAGTCTGACCAGCCTGGCGGTGGGAGCGCCGTGTTCCCGCCACGGGATCGTCGGGTACAGCTTCGCGCTCCCGGACGAGGGTGCAGAGACACCTACCGTCTTCAACTCGCTCCGGTGGACCACGGGGTCGGCGGAGGGGCCCTCCGCACTGGACCGGTTCCCTCCCCGTGAGGTGCAGGTGCTGCCGAGTCTGCTCGAACTGCTCACCGAGGAGGGGGTCGACGTCACCTACGTCATGCGCGAGGACTTCCGGGCATCCGGACTCACCCGCGCCGCGTTCCGGGCGGAGGGAGAGTACCGCCCGGCGATCTCACTGCAGGAGATCCGCGAGGCGATACTCGGTGTCGTCGCCGCTCCCTCGACGTCCAGACGGTTTGTCTATTCCTACTTCGGAGACCTCGATCTCATCGGGCACATCCACGGTCCGGGCTCCCCGGAGTGGGTCCAGTCGTTGCGCGAGGTGGACGCCTTCGTCGCCGACCTGGCGACGGATCTGCCCCCCGACTGCGGGATGCTCGTCACCGCCGACCACGGCATGGTGGTCGCGGAGACCGTGATCGATATCGATGCCACCCCGTCGCTCCTCGCGGACGTCGAGGCGGTCGCCGGCGAGGCCCGGGTACGGCACGTGCACGCACGGGCCGGGTCGGAGTCGGCGGTGTTGGCCGCCTGGCGCGAGGAGTTGGCGGGGCACGCGCGGGTGCTGAGCCGGGAACAGGCGCTGGACGAGCAGCTGTTCGGGCCGGGCCGGGAACATGCTGACCGTCTGGGTCACGTCGTCGCGGTCGCCACCGGCGGCGTCATCCTCGCCCGCACCCACCACGAGAAGATGGAGTCGGGCCTCCTCGGTCATCACGGGGCCAATACCGCGGCAGAGCAGCACATCCCACTCATCCTGCGGTGAGCCGCCGGCCTGTTCAGCAGGTGACCAGCGTCGACGGGTCGCTGGTGGAGTCCAGCCAGCGACCGTAGGCGGGTGGCCCCATCGCTCGCACGTCTGCGCACAGCTCCTGCCGGGAGTACCCGGAAGCACGGTAGACGGCATAGATGACGTTGCCGTTCTCATCCCTCGCGCGCAGCGATGGGCACGCCATGTCGGTGCGTAAGTAGGACGCACCCGGGTTCCGCGCCAGTGCGGCAGCGATCTCCTGCGCGTACCCACCCGGGGTGACGGCGGAGTACAGGACCACGATCCCCCGGCCATCGCACGCGGGGCGGGACATTGGGACATTCAGTCCCAGATCGCCGGTCGGTGCGGCCGAGGACCGGCAGTCGTCCAGGACCGCGGCGATCTCGGCGGGCATACCGTCGGCCTCCGCCTCCTGACGGCACGTTGTGGACGGGATCCCGGTGTATCGGTTCCAGCTCCCATCGACACGGCTCACTATGTACTGCGTATCCCCGGCGGGTTCGCCTTGCGGT
Source organism: Dietzia sp. CQ4 (assembly GCF_014145125.1). Lineage (NCBI taxonomy): Bacteria > Bacillati > Actinomycetota > Actinomycetes > Mycobacteriales > Dietziaceae > Dietzia > Dietzia sp. CQ4. The sequence goes on from NZ_JAALDZ010000149.1 coordinate 9,778, forward strand.
ACGAAGACGTGCGCCAGTGCCCACGCCCCCGCGCACCGGTCCACGTTGACGTTCCGACGGGCGATACCCGCCTCCCTCGCGATCTCGTCCGGGTCGCAGTCGGAGGTCCGTGCTGATGGAGAAGCGGTTGCAGCTGGCATCGTCTCAGGGACGGGGGACCCCGTAGCCGGTTCCACGGAGGTCGTCGTCGGCTCTGGCACCGCACCCGGTTCGCCGCCGTCCGAGGCGACGAGGTAGCCGGCCGCGCCGGCGAGGACGACGAGCAGCACCACGATGAGCCCACCCATCACCCACATGAGGCCGTTGCGAGAGCGAGCCTGTGGACCCGTTCCGTAAGCCTCCTGCCCCCACCCCCCGTCGTTGCCTCGGTGACCGTCCCAGCTGGAACCGTCCCAACCGGAGCCACCTGACGGATTGCTCATAGTCACCACCATCGACACTGCCGACGAGTCGGCCTACGTCCGGAGAATGACAGTCACTTTATCCACCTCGCGACCGGCAGCGCACCGCATTCTCAGGAGCCGAGCAGGACCGTCGTGAAGTCCTGCTCGTCGGGGTGGTCGAGCATCTCCCCCATCCGCTTCCGGTCGAAGGGCCAGAGATCGATCTCACCGCCGGCGGTCTGGCACCAGGACGTGCACCCGGTGTTCCACACCGTCGGTCCCATCGCCGCACCCACCGCGCGGGAGAACTCGGCGGTCGCCCGCTCGGTCACCTCGACCGCGTCGAGCTCGCCGAGCCGCCATCGCTCGATCCACTGCGCGATGTAACGCGAGGTGAGCTCTGCCGAGAACTGCAGTGGGATCGATCCGGTCGGCGAGTTGGGGCCGAGGACGGTGAAGAGATTGGGGAATCCCGGGATCGCGGTCATCCGGTATGCGCGCGGACCTGCGGCCCAGGCCTCATCGAGACTCAGGCCGTCGCGGCCGGTGATCCGCATGGGCCGCATGTACTCGTGGGTTCGGAAACCCGTGGCCAGCACGATCACGTCGACCTCGTGGTGGACGCCGTCGCCGGTACGGATGCCGGTGGGCGTCACCTCGGAGATCGGACCCGTGACCAACTCCGCGTTGGGGGCGGTGATTGCGCGGTAGTAGGTACCCGAGACCACCTGGCGCTTGCACAGTGGTTCGTAGTCCGGGGTCAACGCCTCCCGGAGCCGACGATCGCGGACCTGCCGACGGAGACTCACGCGGGCGTAGGCCTGCACCGCGCGACGCCGCCAGGTCGGCTTGAGGACCACGTCCGCCAGGATCCCCGAGGCCCACAGGGCCGTCGCGTACATTTTCCGCTGCGATCCGGGTGACCGACGGAGCAGGGCGGTGAGCGGTGCGGGCTGCCGCACAGTCATCGGCGCCCACAGGATCCACTGCGGGGATCGGGCGAAGTGCAGAAGCCGTGACGCCTCCGGCTGCAGGGCGGACACGATCTGCACTCCCGTGGAACCGGAGCCGATCACCGCCACCCGGGACCCGCCGGTCTCCAGCCCGGGATCCCAGCGGGCGGTGTGGACGACCGGTCCGGCGAACGAGTCGAGCCCGTCGATATCGGGCACGTACGGGTGGTGCAGCACCCCGGTCGCGCACACCACGAAGTCCGCGTGCAGCACCTCCCCCGCTGCCGTCGTCACCGTCCAGGTGGCGGACTCGTCGTCGTACACGGCGTCCGTCACCTCGGTCCCGAGCCGCAGCCAGTCGTTCAGACCGTCCCGGTCCACCACGTCCCGGTGGTACCGCTGGATCTCCTCCCCCGATGCCCAGACGTGTGACCAGTCGGCCTTGGGGGCGAACCCGAACTGGTAGAGCTGGGAGGGAACGTCGCAGGTCAGACCCGGATAACGGTTCCAGTGCCACACACCGCCGACGTCGGTGCCCTTCTCGCAGATCGTCACGTCGGTCAGCCCGGCCCGCATGAACGTGTGCGCGGCGGCTATCCCCGCGACCCCCGCGCCGATGATCACCACGCGGGGTTGGCGGAGATCGGTCACCACTCAGGTCTACCTCCTCGGGCGACCGGATGCATCGACTCCCGCGGCCTCGTAGCGTCGGTGATATGCGTGAGCGCGCATGACACGACCAGCGAGAGGAGCCTGCCATGAAGGCGGTCACCTGGCACGGCAAGCGCGACGTCCGCGTGGACGAGGTACCCGATCCCAGGATCGAGGATCCCACCGACGCGATCGTCAGGATCACCAGCACGAACATCTGCGGATCCGACCTACACCTGTACGAGGTGCTCGGGCCGTTCATGAACGAGGGCGATATCCTCGGCCACGAGCCGATGGGGATCGTCGAGGAGGTGGGGTCCGGTCTCTCCGACCTGAAACCCGGCGACCGCGTGGTGATGCCGTTCCAGATCTCGTGCGGCCACTGCTACATGTGTGACAAGGGCCTCAATACTCAGTGCGAGACCACCCAGGTCCGTGACCAGGGTATGGGCGCGGCACTGTTCGGGTACTCCGAGCTGTACGGCAGCGTCTCGGGCGGTCAGGCCGAGTACCTGAGGGTCCCGCAGGCCCAGAACACCACCATCCAGGTGCCGCACGAGCACACCGACGACCGGTACCTGTACCTGTCCGACGTGCTGCCGACGGCCTGGCAGGCGGTCGAGTACGCGCAGATCCCCGACGGCGGGACGGTCGTCGTCCTGGGGTTGGGACCGATCGGTGACATGGCCGCCCGGATCGCCGCCCACCGTGGACACCGCGTCATCGGAGTGGACCCGGTCGCGGAGCGCCGGGCCCGGCAGGCGCACCGGGGTGTCGAGGTACTCGACCCCTCCGAGCTCCCCGGTGAGCTGGGCGACGTGATCCGCGACATGACCGACGGCCGCGGGCCGGACTCCGTGATCGACGCGGTGGGGATGGAGGCACACGGGTCCCCCGTCGCCACGGCGGCCCACGCGGCCGTGGGGATGCTCCCGAAGTTCCTGGGCAAGAAGATGATGGAGCACTCGGGAGTCGACAGGCTCGCCGCGTTCTACTCCGCCATCGACATCGTGCGCCGCGGTGGGACCATCTCGCTGTCCGGCGTGTACGGCGGCGTCGCCGACCCGTTGCCGATGCTGACGATGTTCGACAAGCAGCTCACCCTCAAGATGGGGCAGGCCAACGTCAAGCGCTGGGTGCCGGACATCATGCCGCTGCTCACCGATGCCGACCCGCTGGGAGTGGACGACTTCGCCACGCACCGGCTCCCACTGGCGGACGCCCCCCACGCCTACGAGATCTTCCAGAAGAAGCAGGACGGGGCCGTGAAGATCGTCCTCACGCCGTGAGTCCGGGGACGGGCGGGATGCGGATGGGTAGGTTGCGGATATGACCGAACTCTCCCGACTCCTGCTCGTCCGCCACGGGCAGAGCGTGGGGAACATCGCCGACGACGAGGCCCGGGCCGCCGGGGCGCACCGCCTCGACCTGGACTACCGGGACGCCGACACACCCCTGTCGGATACCGGGTTCACGCAGGCGTCGGCGGTCGGCGCGTGGCTCGCCGACCTGCCGGAGGAGCACCGACCCACGGTGTGGTTGACCTCCCCGTACCGGCGCGCGGCGGACACCGCCGCCGCCGCGCTGGAGGCCGCCCGCCTGGACGCCGCTCTCTTGACCGACGAGCGGCTGCGCGAGCGTGACCTCGGGATCCTGGACGGATTCACCGGACACGGTATCCGTGACCGCTTCCCGGAGGAGGCGGAGCGGCGCGACCGGATCGGGAAGTTCTACTACCGGCCCCCGGGCGGTGAGAGCTGGACGGACGTGGTCCTGCGCGTGCGTTACCTGCTCACCGATCTGCGCCAGCAGTACGCCGGGGAACGGTTGTGCGTCTTCAGCCACCAGGCGGTGATCATGGGGTTCCGGGTGGCGCTGGAGCAGATGGCCGAGCAGGACATCCTCCACGTGGACCGGGCGGACCCCCTACCCAACTGCTCGGTCACCACGTACCGGCACGGCGGCGCGGCGCTGGAACTCGAGCGGTACGCCGACACCACGGCCGTGGAGCGGGCCGCGGCACCGACGACCCGCGAGGGATCCGCGGCGGACGAGGACGGCCGGTGAACGGCGGTCCGTCGGAGAAGGAGATCGTCCTGACCTCCCACCGTCTGCGGGGCTGGGCTCTTCCCGCGCCGGGCGGCGGCAAGGAG
>NZ_JAALDZ010000014.1:0-16768 GCF_014145125.1 Dietzia sp. CQ4
GGAGGCGGGGGCCGCCCTCGAAATCCACCTCGCGGGCGTGGAGGCGGGACGCCAGCGCGCGCACCGCGGCGCCGGTCGGCCCCGGGTCGAGTACGTGCACTCTCACGCCCCGCGCCCGCGCGGCCTCGATGCGCTGACGACCCACCTCGTGTGCCGCGGCGATCCGGACCCGGTCGTCGGTGCCGGCGCAGAGGTCGATCAGCCGATCGGGTAGCGACCTGGTGAGGACGAGGACGGTGGGCGCGGGTCCGGTGCGCCGGTCCGTCCAGACCGGGCTCACCACGGCGGGACCGTAGCGTTCGGCCAACGCCGTCCCGGACCCCACCAGGACGAGGTCGGCGCGGGCCCGCATGGCGTCGTAGACCAGTCGGTCGGTGGGCGTTCCCAGGCCCCCGCTCCGGCCGTCGACGGTGGTGGTCCCGTCGATGGAGGAGATCATGACGGCACGGATCATCGGGGCGCTCGTGGGCTGGTCCGGCTGGAGGGCGGTCCAGATCGCGTCGAGCGAAGCCGGGTCGTCGTCGAGCGCGGGGGGTCGGGTCGACAGCACCTGGGGCTCCTTCCGTTCTGACGCCTGTCGCCCCACGATAGGCTCTGGGCATGGTCTCTCGCCTCGTTGACGTCACCCCGGTGGTCCCCGCCGACCAACTCGTGGCACAGATGGTCCCGCCGTCGATGTTCGATGACGTGAGTTTCGAGTCCTACATCCCGGACCCCGCCGAGCCCTCCCAGGCCGCCGCGGTCAAGGCGTGTCGGGAGTTCGCCGAGGGCGTCGTGACCCGTCGTTCCCCCAAGAAGGGACTGTTCGGGCGTCGACCCAAGTCGGTGGAGGGGGCGGGGATCTATCTCGACGGCGGGTTCGGTGTGGGCAAGACCCACCTGTTGACCTCGATCTACCACACCTGTCCCGAGCCCAAGGCGTTCGGCACGTTCGTCGAACTGACCCACGTGGTGGGTGCCCTCGGGTTCAACCGTGCGGTCGAGGAGCTGTCCGGTCACTCGGTGCTGTGCATCGACGAGTTCGAGCTGGACGACCCGGGTGACACCATGCTGGTGTCCCGGCTGCTCGCGGAGCTCACCACGGCGGGCGTCAGCGTGGCCGCCACCTCCAACACCCTTCCCGAGCAGCTCGGCGAGGGGCGGTTCGCGGCCAAGGACTTCATGCGCGAGATCCGCAAGATGTCGGGGATCTTCGAGTCGATCCGAGTCGACGGCCCCGACTACCGTCACCGCAATCTTCCTCCGGCGCCGGACCCCATGTCCGAGGCGGAGCTCGAGGCGGACGCCGGCGCGGACCCCGGGGCGACGCTGGACGACTTCGACGCGCTGTGCGGGCACCTGGCCACCCTCCACCCGTCCAAGTACAACCGCCTCGTCGACGGGGTGACCAGGGTGTGCCTGCGCGACGTCGCTCCGTTGCCGGACCAGGCCATCGCACTGCGGCTGGTCGTCCTGGCGGACCGCCTGTACGACGCCGGGATCCCCGTCCGTAACTCGGGGGAGAAGCTCGACGCGATCTTCACGGAGGAGATGATCGCGGGCGGCTACCGGAAGAAGTACCTGCGGGCCACGTCCCGGCTCCTCGCGCTGTCGCGTTTCGAGACGGTCGGCGGCTGAACGCTCAGTCCTGAACCGGGGCCGTCCCACCGAGCTCCCTCTCGTAGACGACGTCGGTGTTGGACACGCCGCCCACGTCGAACGTGCGCGTTCCCCGTTCGGCGAACCCCTGCCTGGCGTAGAACCGGCGTGCCCTGGTGTTGGCCACGTTGGTGGCGAGCCACAGACTTCGCGCGCCCCTCCCGGCACACCTCCGGACGACGTCGTCGAGGACCAGGGCCGCGATGCCCGAACCGTGGTGGCCGGGGTCGACGTACAGCTTGCTGATCCCGACGGTGGGTCGGTGGAGGATCTGATCGGCGCAGGCCGGGTCCATCTCGATCCCGTCCACGAGGAGGGCGTATGCGGCGAGTCGCCCACCCGGCGTCCTGGCCGCGAGGAGTTCGTGCCCGGGGGTGACCAGATGGACACTCAGCGCGCCGGTGGAGAGATGCCGGGCGATGAAGGCGTCGATCGAGTCCCGGGGGAGATCCGGGGGACACGCCAGCGGGAACGTCCGGGCTGCCAGCGCGGCAATCGGGCCGAGATCTGCCGCGACTGCGGGTCCGACGGTGGGTTCGACGCTGGCGATCACCCCGTGAGACTAGCGGGGCGCGGGGATCAGGAATGCAGGTGCAGGTTCTCGGTCCCACCCACCCCGGACATCACCAGCCGTTCCGAGTCGTCCCCGCCTCCGAGGACCATCGTGACCTCGTAGGTGTCCGTGGCCGTGCGGCGCAGATCGACCAGGATGCCCGTGGTGTGGCGGAGGTCGACGACCCGCCCCCGGACGTCCTCCAGAGCTATCGAGTCGACCGTCGTGGTGTGTGGAAGCCTGTGCGCGGTAGACATACCCCGATGATGAGTGATCCTCATCACATGGCGGGCACGAGGCGGTACCGAACCGGGAGCGATCCCGCCGAAATGCACGGCGCCCCGGCGGTGAGCCGGGGCGTGTGTCGTGGTGCGCGATACTGGGATTGAACCAGTGACCTCTTCCGTGTCAGGGAAGCGCTCTCCCGCTGAGCTAATCGCGCGGGATTCACCGACCGGATCTCTCCGGCTTGGAGGTGGAGACGGGAATCGAACCCGTGTTGACGGCTTTGCAGGCCGCTGCCTCACCACTCGGCCACTCCACCGAAAAGGTATCGAGCCCGGTGAGGACTCCTGGCTCCTCGATCCCTCCGAGCGGATGACGGGATTCGAACCCGCGACCCTCACCTTGGCAAGGTGATGCGCTACCAGCTGCGCCACATCCGCACTGCGCCCCGGCTCGCTGTTGCTCACCGCGTTGCGAGAATGAACATTAGCCGAACCCGATCTTGGAACACAAATCGGGGGTCGGAAATGCTCTCTACCTGCCCAGATGGTGCTGATCGGGGACTGCGGGAACCACCGTGGTGGACCGGAGCATCGGGCCGGGGGCGGCCGCCGACCCCGAATTGGGTCCCGCCGCCGGACTTGCTACAGTATTCCGGTGCCGACGCGAGTACGGCGGCGCATCAGGTCCTATAGCTCAGTGGAAGAGCGCTCCGTTCACACCGGAGAGGTCACTGGTTCGAACCCAGTTAGGACCACCGCCCGTTCAGCCCCTGTCTCCCCGTGAGGCAGGGGCTGACTGCGTTCAGGCCCCTCGCCGGCGCTCGGGCCCCGGCGGGCAGATGGGCCGGCTGCCTCCCCAGGGCTCTACAGATGGAATGCCCTTGCGCTGCGTGGTTCCGTCCGCCGCGTGTGATCTCGACAATTGTGAAGCATTAGAAACAACTGAGCACTCCCACCGAAACGACTGAGTAACACACCCGCCATAGCGTCCGTGACGTGCCACGACATCGGATCGTGGACGTCGCACACGCTGGGAGGAACAGACATGACGGGGATGCTCGCCACGTCCGTCATCGGGATCGCACTGCTCGTCGCCGGACTGAGCAAACTGCGCGATATCGGTGCCCACGCCCGAGTGGTAGTCGGGTACAAGATCCTTCCCGACCCCCTGGCGGTGAAGGTGGGGCGCGTCCTGCCGTTCCTCGAGATCCTGCTCGGGGCCGCGCTTCTCGGACGAGTGGGCCTCGACGCCGTGGCGTGGGGGGTGGCGGCCCTCTTCGGCGTCTACGCAGCCGGATTGGCGGTCAACCTGCTCCGAGGGCGCACGGAGTTGGACTGCGGATGCTTCGCCTTCGGCGGACACGACGCTCCCAGCATCGGGTGGTGGCACGTGACCCGGGCACTCGGGTTCGCCGCCGCCGCTGTGGCCTGCCTGTACCTGCCCGGGCCGCGATCTCTCCCCGAGGCCTCGACGGGCCTCGTCCTGGCCGGACTCACGGTCGCGCTCGCCTTCGGTGTCCGTGCGGTGGCCTCGACGCTGACGCTCGGTCGCATCAGGGTCGACGACTACCTGCGACCTGCCCGCGATGAGCTCAGGCGGCGCCATTCCGCCGCCGTCTAGACCGCGGTCACCCGCGCTGTGGTGACGGCACCCCTCTCCTCCACCTCCCGTACGCCCGCACGCCCCGGTCGGGCATCACCCGACCGCTCTTTCCCGAACAGGAGTACTCCCATGTCCGCTTTCGTCCTCACGCTGCTCGTCGTCCTCGTCCTGGTCGACATCATCCTGGTCCTGATGATCCTGGGGTTGGCCCGTGAACTGGGTCGGGTCCAGGTCCGACTCGGCCCGCTCGGGGCCCGTGTGCTCGAGTCGGGCCCTGCGGTCGGCGACACCGGCCCGTCTTTCGCGGGCCTGGTCGACCACATGGGTAGGACCACCGCTGTCGCCGGCGAGCGCCCGAGGCCCCAGCTGCTGATGTTCACGGGCCCGAAGTGCTCGACCTGCAAGGCGTTGCTCCCCGGAATCAAGGCCATGGCCAAGGCCGAGCGCGACCTCGACGTGGTGCTGATCTCCGACGGCACGGAAGAGGAGCACCGCGAGTTCCTGGCCGGTGCCGGGATCGGTGCCGAACTGTCCTACCTGGACGCCCGCGAGGTGGGAATCGCGTACCAGGTCGGGACCACTCCGTACGGGATCCTCCTGGACACCGACGGGTCGATCGCCGCCAAGGGTCTGTGCAACAACATGCAGCACGTCGAGAGTCTTCTCAACGCGCTGGAGTCGGGCACGCCGACGATCCAGCACCTCTACGCCGGTATCGGCGTCCCCACCGCCTCGTGAGCTCACCGCGGTGCTCCTCACCGCGGTCCGCGGACGATCCCTCCACCCCCTGCAAGGAAAGGAACACCTCGTGGCTCATATCGATGACTCCGACCAACGCCGCCTGACAGAGCACGCCGAATGGCTGTCCGGCGGGGGAGGGAGTTCGCTCAGCAAGGTCTCCCGGCACCTGTCGGAACGCACGTCCCGCCGCTCGGTCCTCTCGAAGATGGCCAAATGGACCATGGGCCTGTCGGGAGTGGCCGTGGTGGGCGCCCTGCCGGTCACCCGCGACCCCCAGGCCCTCGCCCAGCAACCCCCCGCGTCCGGGGCCACGACGCCGCCCGCCGCACAGAATGCGGTGACCCCGTTCGGGGCCGGTGACGACCTCCTGCCCACGTACGACGGCAAGGATCCCACCGAGTGCAACTACTGGCGCTGGTGCAACATGGACGGCCGGCCCTGCCCCTCCTGTGCGGGCGGCGGAGTCTCGACCTGCGCACCCGGATCCAAGCCGGGAGCGGAGTACTGGGTGGGGTGCTGCACCCACCCCGAGAACGGCAAGACCTACCTGATCGCCTACTACGACTGTTGTGGCGCCCCGCGGTGCTCCACCAAATACTGCGGCGAACCGGACGCCCAGGCCGTCATGTACAACCCGGTCTCCGGGAGTTTCGACCAGGAGATCATCTGGTGCGTCTCGGACGAGTCCCAGTCGTACACGTGCACGCTCGCCCCGATCATCGGCGAGGACTGCCAGACCAACCACGCCACCCGCCCGCGCGTCGGCGCGGGCTCCCGCTAGAAGGGCCGAGAGGACCACTCAGATGACCGTTTTCACCACCCCCCGCCTCGCGGGCCTCTCCGCGGCCACCGCGGCCGTGCTCCTGCTGGTCGGGTGCTCGCCCGGTCCCGACGGTGGGGACGACGGGGAGTTCGACGTGGCCAACGGGGTCGCGACCACCTACGAGTTCCCGAACGTCCCCGCGATCACGGCCCCTCCGGCGAACGCCACGCTCGGCGACGAGGACCAGGAACTGGGAGAGGTCGGGGCCGACCCGAACATCCCGTACACCTCCGAGGTGACACCGATCGGCGCCGACTGGATGATCGCCGCCGAGTGGCGCGACGACGAGACCGTCTGGGCCGCCTTCGATCCGGCTGACGGAGTCGTCAAGACCCGCATCACCACAGGTCACGGTATCTGGGACGACGTCGTCCACCTCTTCACGACCGACACCCCTGCCGACCCGCAGGCGGTGGCGTTCGAGGTGTGGACCCCGCGCGGTTCGCGCGGCCAGGCCGACTACACCGTCTCGACCTACTCCGGAAACCTGCTCGAACCGGACGAGGTGCTCCTGCCGCGCCACGTGCGGTTCCACTCCCGAGAGGGTTCGCACACGATCAGCGGCGGCGGCCGGTTCATGACCTCGTGGGACGACCAGCTCTTCGGGCCCCGCGTGGTGGATCTGGACCGCGGAGTGCTGTCCGGAGAGCAGCAGATCATCGGCTGCGGACCGTACACGTGGCCGGTCGGGGACAAGATCTACTCGGTCTGCGAACGATCCCGCGAGTTGCTCGAGCTCACGATCGACGACGAGGGGCGCATCAGCGAGAGCGGCCGCTCGAAGGTCCTGCCCGAGGGTTTCACGGCGTCTCGCGAGGCGCACTTCGCCGACGACGTGGAGTCCGGGTTCCTCATCAACGAGGCCGGCGAGGCCTACCTCTTCGACTTCTCCTCCGGCCTGCCCACCGACGAGGTGCGTCCGCTGGGCAACGTGGGTCGAGACGGAGGTCGCTTCTACACGAACGGCATCCGTCCCGACGGGGAGCAGTTCTTCGTGGAGTACACCGATTCCGACATCCATCCTCATTCCGCCAACGGGGGAGACGTGGTCCGGGTCCGGTTGTTCGACGTCGACGGCGCGCGTGAGACCCAGAACCTCGATCTGGAGAAGCTCGGGCTGGACTCGATCGACTCCGTCTCCTACAACCTCGACGGATCGGTCCTCTACGTTCTGGGCACCGCCCCCGGCACGGGTGACGACGAGGGGGAGGACCTGCCCACGATCGTCGGGGTCGACCCGGCGACGGGGGAGGTCGTCTCCACTGCGACGATCACCGGCCACGCCGGCGGTTCCGACGGTGTCAGCGGAGTGCGGGCCCCGGAGCGGAGGGTCGCCTGATGGGCCTCGCCCCGGGCACGCTGGACCCGGCCCGCTCCGGGGTGAGCCGGCGGGCCTTCCTGGCCGCGCTCGGACTCGGCGGGGTGGGGGTGGCGATGGCGGCCTGCGCGGCCGAGAACGCCATCACCACCGCCGTTCAGGCCGCGGACCGGATCGGGTACGCGGACCCTGAGGTCGCCGCGGCGGAGGCCGCCCGGTTCAGTTCCGGGCGCGCGGTGGACGTCACGGTGACAGCCGCGCTCGCCGCCTTCGGTCTCGCCGGTCGCCAGGTCTCGGCGAGGTCGTACGGCGACGGACCGGTGGGGCCGGAGATCCGGGCCTCCCTGGGGGACGAACTCCGGGTCCACCACGTCAACGCCCTGGACGAGGAGACCGTGATCCACTGGCACGGCATCCAGATCCGGAACGACATGGACGGTGCCCCTCCGTTGACGGGTGAGAACGTCGCCCCCGGTGGGTCGTACGACTACGCCTTCAGGCTGCCGCACGCCGGGACGTACTGGTATCACTCGCACTCCGGGCTCCAGGCGGATGAGGCGATGCTGGGTGCGCTGATCGTCGAGGATCCGAGGGATCCGTACGGCGCCGACGTCGACCTGGTGGTCGTGCTCGACGACTGGACCGTGGGGCACGGGCCGTCACCCGAGGACCTGCTCCGCGCCCTCAACCCGGCGCTGGGTGGGCACGCCGGCCACGGGGGGCACCAAGGTCACGGATCCGCCTCGACGTCGACCATCGCCCCGCCGGACCCGGAGGCCCGGGCCCGGACCGCCGGGCCGCACCCGGAGTCCGTGGAACTCGGCGGGATGACACAGCACATCTCCTACCCGGTGCACCTGATCAACGGCCGACCCACCGCCGACGCCGAGCCGCTGGTGGCACCTCCGGGCGCCACCGCGAGGCTCCGCATCATCAACGCCGCGGCGGAGACGCCGTACCGCGTGGCCGTGGGAGGCCGGCGGATGCGGGTCATCGAGACCGACGGGTTCCCCTGCGAACCGGTGGATGCCGCGTCCGTGCTCGTGGGGATGGCCCAGCGGGTCGACGTCCTGGTCGAGGTCGGCTCCGGCACGTGGCCCGTGGTCGCCAGGGTGGAGGGTACCGACGACTTCGTCGCCACGACCCTGCGCAGCCGGGACTCGGTCACGAGCGTCGACCTCGCCCGGTCCGGCCGGATACCCGAACTGGACCGCACGCCGGTCCAGGACTCGGGCCTCCGGGCCACCGAGGCCTCCGCACTACCGGCGCGCTCCCCGGATCGGACCTTCCGACTGGAGCTCATCGAGTCGCCCTCGGACTACGTGTGGGGGATCGCCGGGCCGGACGTCGGGAAGGTGACCATGCGGACGGGGGAGCGCATCCGCGTCGAGATGACCAACAACACGACGATGTGGCACCCGATGCACCTGCACGGACACACGTTCGGGGTCCCGGAGTACGGCGGGTTGCGGCGAGACACCGTGATCATCCACCCGGGCCAGGATCTGGCGTTCGAGTTCGACGCCGACAACCCGGGGGCGTGGATGTTCCACTGCCACAACGCCTACCACCTGGACGCCGGAATGACGACCAACTTCTACTACGAGAGGTAACTGACGATGTTGCGACACACCGCCAAGATCGCCGCGATCGCCGTCTCGGCGGTCCTGCTGACGACCGGGTGCTCTTCTGACGGCGGGACCGGGGACGCCTCCTCGGGCACCACCGTGCAGGTCCGGGTCCTCGACATGAGCTACGACCCCGCCGTCGTGACGATCAAGCCGGGGGACACCGTCGAGTGGGTGTGGGAGGCCTCCCTCCCCCACGACGTCGTCTCCGACGACGACGCGCCGATGAGTTTCGCCTCCGAACTCCAGACGGAGGGGAGCTATTCGCAGACGTTCGACACCGCCGGCGTCTACCCGTACCACTGCACCCCGCACGCCCAGATGACCGGGGAGGTGATCGTCGAAGAATGACCCGCACCCGGACGGGTCTCCCACGTCGACACCCGGGCCTGGCCGTCGCGGCCACCGCGGTCCTCGCGGTCGCCGGGTGCGGGACCTCCCCGGAGCCGACCAGGGTCACGGTGCGCAACGTCGCCTTCGACCCCCGGGAGGTGCACCTGACGGCCGGGGAGGAGGTCGCCTGGTTCTACGACGACGGAGGGACGTTCCACGAGATCGTCGTGGACGGCCTCACGTCGACAGCCGGCTTCCGCGCCGAGGGCGAGCACAGGATGACGTTCGACCAGCCCGGTGTCTACCGGGTCACCTGCTCCATCCATCCCCAGATGGTGGGCACCGTCATCGTCAGCCCCCGCCCCTGATCACGCGTTGACCGGACACAGATCTCTCGCTTATTCCACTATCGAGGAGGAACATCATGACCACTACCCAGACCACAGCCCCACACCTCGCAGAGGTCCCTCCGCCCGACGTGGCGGAAGGCAGGACGGTGGCCGACATCTCCGATCTCGACCTGGGTGACCGGCCGGGAATACGTCCCCGGATGGGTGTCGCCTTCGGCCTGGCCACGAGGGTCGGCGTGGCCGCCGCCTCCGTGGCGGTGGGCGTCGGTGCGGCCGTCGCCGTCGGCGCGGTCGGTGGGATCACCGCATCCGTCGCACTGACGGTCGGAGTGGTGGGCGCCGCCGCGCTGACCGCCGTCGCCGCCAACTGGTCGACCTGCGGCATGTCCGTTGCGGGGGTCGTCGCGGCGCCGAAGCAATCGGACCGTCCCGGCGACGGTTCCGCGGTCGTCCGGCTCGGGGCTCACCTGGCGGGTTCGCTCCTCACCGCTCTTCCGGTGGGCGCGGGCCTGGGGCTCGTGGGCGTGGCCGTCAACCATGTCGTGGGGCCGGTCCCCGTCGCCCCCCTGTTGGCGGGGTGGTCCTCGCTCGCCCTGCTGTACGGGCTCCATGAGACCGGGCTCCTCCGCATGCCCACCCCGATGCGGCGCCAGCAGCTACCCCGTCACCTGCGCCGGGTCGGTCGGCCCATGCGGGTCTCGTTCTACTTCGGGACGCTGATCGGGCCGGGGTTCATGATCTTCATCCGTTCGAGCGCGTACTACCTGCTCTTCCTGGGTGCGGTCGCGCTCGCGAACCCGGCCCTGGGTGCGGCGTTGTTCGCCGCCGTGTCGATCGGACGATGCGGGCCGTCCGCCATGGCGATCCTGCATCAGCGCCGCGGCGGGACGATGGGCGACTTCCTGCTCACGTGCATGGCTGCGGACCGGCTCGTGCAGCTCGCCGCGGGCTCGGGGCTGCTCGCCCTCGCAGGGTTCGGGGCCGCGGCGCTGGCCATGTGACACCGGTGCCCGTCCGGGACACCTCCGGGGCGCCCGTGCCGCATGGCGGACCGGGCGCCCCGGGGTCGCGGGTGGCGTGGTGGCTCAACCCGGGTCGGCCTCGAGAGCCTGCTCCAGGGCCTGACCGAACACCTCGACGGGCTGTGCACCGCTGACGGCGAGCCTGCCGTCGAAGACGAAGAACGGCACCCCGTTCACGCCGATCCCACGGGCCGCGTCGACGTCCTCACGGACCCGGTCGCCGTATCCGTCCCCGGACAGCAACCGGTCGACGGCGTCGGCGGGCAGGCCGGCCCCGACGCCGATGCGCCCGAGGACCTCCGGGTCGGAGAGTCGCTCGCCGTCGGTGAAGTAGGCGCGGCGCAACGCCTCGTCGACCTCGTCCGCCTTCCCGTGATCCGCGGCCAGCGCCGCCAGCCGGTGGGCGTCGAAGGTCGAGGAGATCCTGGCGGACCGCCAGTCGAACTCCAACCCGAGTTCCCGGAACCGTTCCGCCATCCGTTCCTGCGTGGCCTCCGCCTCCGCCAGCGTCATGCCGTACTTGCGCGAGAGCATCTGCGCGCCGGACTCGTCGTCGCCGCTCCCGCCGTGCCGCGGCGCCGCCGGGTCGAGTTCGAAGGCCCGCCAGGCCACGTCGACGGCAGTGTCGGGGTGCTCCGCCCGGAACGCCTCCAGCGCGGCCTCCAGGTGGCGTTTGCCGATCCAGCAGAACGGGCAGACGACGTCTGACCAGATGTCTATGCGCATGGCGGGTACAACCGCTCGAGGCGGTCCGGGATTCCGCGAGCCGCCGGGTAGCATGGACCGGCCCAGGTCCGTCACCGGAGCTGGTGCGCCCGTCACGGGTGACCCTGGGTCACCCGTCGTCCACTGCCGAGGAGATCGCCCCCCGTGTCCGAGAACCGCATGCCGGAAGCCGACGTCGACGCAACGGATGCGGGCACCGTGACCACCACCGTCATCCCGGCGGGAGAACCGGCGGGCAAGATCCTCTCCGAGCGGGAGCTGCAGTCGAGGAGCGGCCCGGAGACCGTCGTGGTGGTGCGCGACCCCGATGGCGCGTTGCGCGACCTGTCGTGGGCGCCCGAGACGGACACCGAGGTCGAACTCGTCCGCGCGGACACCGAGGACGGCAGGTCCGTGATCAGACACTCCTGCGCCCACGTGTTGGCGCAGGCCGTCCAGGACAAGTTCCCCGAGGCGAAGCTCGGGATCGGCCCGCCGATCGAGAACGGCTTCTACTACGACTTCGACGTGGCCGAGCCGTTCACTCCCGAGGACCTCAAGGACCTCGAGAAGCGGATGAAGAAGATCATCAAATCGGGCCAGCGTTTCGCCCGGCGCGAGTACGCCTCTCTGGACGAGGCCCGCGCCGAGCTCGCCGGTGAGCCGTACAAGCTCGAGTTGGTGGAGGACAAGGGACGGGCGGACTCCGGCGACGCCGGGGGCGCCGAGGCCCTCGAGGACGCGGAGATCATGGAGGTCGGGGCCGGCGCACTGACCGCGTACGACAACCTCAACCCGCGCACGGGCGAGGTGGTCTGGTCGGATCTGTGCCGCGGGCCCCACACCCCCACCACCAAGTTCATCCCCGCGTTCACCCTCACCCGTTCCTCCGCGGCGTACTGGCGCGGCGACCAGAAGAACGCCGGCCTCCAGCGCGTCTACGGCACGGCGTGGGAGAGCACTGAGGCGATGGACGCCTACCTCGATCGCCTCGCCGAGGCGGAGAAGCGGGACCACCGGCGGCTGGGTACGGAACTCGACCTGTTCAGCTTCCCGGACGAGATCGGCTCCGGCTTCCCGGTGTTCCACCCCCGTGGCGGGATCATCCGCAACGAGATGGAGCAGCACTCCCTCAAGCGCCACCTGTCCGCCGGGTACTCGCTGGTCAACACCCCGCACGTGACCAAGGGCGACCTCTTCCGGAAGTCGCAGCACCTGAGCTGGTACTCGGAGGGCATGTTCCCTCCCATGGTCCTGGACGCGGAGTACGACGCCGACGGCAGGGAGACCAAGCCGGGGCAGGACTACTACGTCAAGCCCATGAACTGCCCCATGCACAACCTGGTCTTCGACTCCCGCGGTCGCTCGTACCGCGAACTGCCGCTGCGGATGTTCGAGTTCGGCACGGTGTACCGGTACGAGAAGTCGGGCGTGATCCACGGGCTCACCCGCGCGCGCGGTTTCACCCAGGACGACGCCCACATCTACTGCACCGAGGACCAGATGGAGGGCGAGATCGCCTCCGTGCTGTCCTTCATCATCTCGCTGCTGCGCGACTACGGCCTCGAGGACTTCTACCTCGAGCTGTCGACCAAGGACCCCGAGAAGTACGTCGGCGGTGACGAGATCTGGGAGCGGGCCACCGAGACGCTCGAGCGGGTCGCCACCAACTCGGGCCTCGAGCTGGTCCCGGACCCGGGCGGGGCGGCCTTCTACGGACCCAAGATCTCGGTCCAGGCGCGCGATGCGATCGGCCGCACCTGGCAGATGTCCACGGTGCAGCTCGACTTCAACCTCCCCGAGCTGTTCGACCTCACCTACAACGCCGCGGACGGCACCAAGAAGCGCCCGGTGATGATCCACCGCGCGCTCTTCGGGTCCATCGAACGGTTCTTCGCCGTCCTGCTCGAGCACTACGCGGGGCTGTTCCCGGCGTGGCTCGCGCCCGTGCAGGTGGTGGGCATCCCGGTGGCCGAGGCGCACGAGAAGCACCTCGAGGACGTGATCGACGAGCTCCGCGGCCGGGGTATCCGCGCCGAACTCGATCTGGCGGACGAGCGGATGCAGAAGAAGATCCGCAACCACACGACCGGCAAGGTGCCGTTCATGCTGCTCGCCGGCGACAGGGACGTCGAGGCGGGCGCGGTGAGCTTCCGGTTCCCCGACGGCACCCAGCTCAACGGGGTCTCCCGGAACGCCGCGATGGACAAGATCGTCTACTGGGTCAACTCGCGGCGCAACGACGTGCCCACGGCGGAGCGGGTGTGACGTCCCGGGAGCCCACCCCGACGGACGGGTACCGCCAGTACGGGGTGGGGGAGGATCGCCTGCAGCTGCTGTGGACCCCGTACCGGATGTCGTACATCGCCCAGTCGTCGCCCGAGCCCGCCGAGGGTATGACCGGGGAGCCCTTCCTCGACATCCCCCGGATGAGCGACGAGGACGGCCTGATGGTCGCCCGTGGCGCCCATGTCTACGTGGTACTCAACCTGTACCCGTACAACCCCGGGCACGCCATGGTGGTGCCGTACCGCAAGGTGGCCGACCTGGAGGATCTCGACGACGACGAGGCGCGTGAGCTGATGTCGTACACCCAGCAGTTGATCCGGGTCGTCAAGGCCGTGTCCCGACCGGATTCGTTCAACGTGGGGCTCAACCTGGGCAGCGCCGCGGGGGGTTCGCTGTCGGATCATCTGCACCAACACGTCGTGCCGCGCTGGATCGGCGACGCCAACTTCATTACGGTGACCGGCGGAACCAAGGTGCTGCCCCAGTTGCTCCGTCAGACCCGACAACTGCTGGCCGAGGCGTGGTCGACGGTGCCCGGGCCCGACCACACCTGATTGCGGGGGAACAGATGCTGAGCGAGTTCGGAAGGTCGGGTGTCACCAAGGTGGCACACCCCTTCGCGACGTTCCTGGTCCGGATCGGGGTCACCGCGAACGGCATCACCCTGGCCGGGCTGGTGCTGACCTGTGCGGCGGCGGTCGCGCTCTTCGGCAACGGCCACCTGGTGGCAGGGGCGATCGTGATCGCCCTGTGCACCCTGCTCGACCTGGTCGACGGGGCGGTCGCCCGGGCGGGTGACGGCGGGTCCCCCTACGGCGCGCTGGTCGACGCGGTGTCGGACCGGGTGGCCGACGGTGTGATCCTCGCGTCCCTGCTGTGGTGGCTGGTGGACGCCGAACCGGACAACAAGTACGCGCTCGGCATGCTGCTGGCGTGCCTCGTGCTCTCCCAGGTCGTGTCCTACTCCAAGGCCCGCGCGGACGCCGGGGGTCTGCGCACGCCCGGCGGTCTGATGGAACGCGCCGACCGCCTCGTCCTGATCCTGCTCGGTGCCGGCCTGGAGGGTCTCGGCGTCCCCTGGGCCCTCGAGATCGCGATCACGGTGGTCGCGGTGGGCAGTCTCATCACGGTCCTCCAGAGGGTGTGGGGCGGACGGGCCGACCACCTCGGGCGGCTCGACCGGCTCGGGTCACCGACGGCGGGCGACCGATGACCCGGCTGGGCCAGCGGGCCTCGGACCTCGGGTACGCCGCGGGGTGGGCTCTGGTGCGCGCGCTCCCCGAACCGGTGGCACGGGCCCTGTTCCGGACCGGAGCCGACGTCGCCGCCCGACGTCAAGGGGAGGACTCCCAGCTCCGCAAGAACCTGTCCCGGGTCCTCGGGGTCGCCCCCGCGGAGGTCCCCGACGACCTCGTCCGAGACTCCTTCCGTTCCTACGCGCGCTATTGGCGGGAGGCGTTCCGTCTGCCCTCGATGGACCGCGAGGCCGTGGCCAGGGAGATGGACCGGACCATCGAGGGCGTCGACCACCTCGACGCGGCCCTGGCCCGGGGACGCGGGGTGATCGTGGCCCTCCCGCACTCGGCCAACTGGGATCTCGGCGGGACATGGCTGGCGCGGCGGTACGGCACCTTCGCCACGGTCGCCGAGAGGTTGCAGCCGGAATCCCTCTATCAGCGCTTCCTCGAGTACCGGGAGAGCCTGGGATTCACCATCTATCCGCACACCGGTGGCGCCACGCCGCCGCTCGAGGCACTCCGCGAGTTCCTCCGCGGGGGCGGCATCGTGTGCCTGCCCGGCGAACGGGACCTGCGTCGGACCGGCGTCCCGGTGACCTTCTTCGGTGAGACCACCCGGATGCCCGCAGGGGCTGCCAGGCTCGCCGTGGAGACCGGCGCGCCGTTCCTCGTGGCGCAGTTCTGGTATTCCGACGAGGAGACGATGCGGGTGCGGATCACCCCGCCCATCGACGTCTCCGGCGGAGTGGAGGCGGCCGTGCAGGCGATGGCCGACCTCTTCGCCGAGGGGATCGCCCGTCACCCGGCGGACTGGCACATGCTCCAACCCCTGTGGCTGGCCGACCTGTCCGCCGACCGTCGCGCGCGGATCGAGGGCTGATCGACTCGTGCGCATCGGCATGATCTGCCCCTACTCCTTCGATGCGCCGGGCGGCGTCCAGGCCCATGTGGTGGATCTGACCGAGGAGTTGCGTCGGCGCGGCCACTCGGTCCGGGTGCTCGCCCCCGGCCGCCCCGAGAACGCACCGGTCTCCGGGATGACGCTGACCGGCCCGGGGGTCCCGATCCCGTACAACGGGTCCGTGGCCCGGTTGAGCTTCGGACCCGCGGCCTGGCGGACCACCCGTCACTGGTTGCGCAGCGATCCGCTGGACGTGTTGCACATCCACGAACCCAACGCGCCGGGAGTCGGGATGTTCGCCCTGGCCATGTCCTCGGGACCCATCACGGCCACCTTCCACACATCCACGTCCGGCTCGATGATCCTCGGTGCCGCGGACGGCGCCCTCGCACCGCTCCTGGAGAAGATCCGCGGTCGGATCGCGGTGTCGACCCTCGCCCGGCGATGGCAGATGGAGGCCCTCGGGTCCGGCGCGGTGGAGATCCCCAACGGCGTGGACGTCGGCGCGTTCCGCGGGGTCGACGCGACGGCCGAGCGATCCGGTTCACCCACCGTGGCCTTCCTCGGGCGTTACGACGAACCGCGCAAGGGTATGGACGTTCTGGTCTCCGCACTCCCGGCCGTGCTGGAGGCCGTGCCCGACCTCCGGTTACGGATCATGGGGGACGGCGACGAGCGGGCACTGCGGGACCGGTTGCCGTCGGGCCTCGACGTGGACTTCCTCGGTCGGGTCGACGACACCCGCAAGGCCGCGGTGCTCGCGGCCGCGGACGTCTACTGCGCACCCAACACGGGTGGGGAGAGTTTCGGCATCGTCCTGGTGGAGGCGATGGCGGCCGGGACGGCCGTGGTGGCCTCCGATCTCGACGCGTTCCGCCGGGTCCTGGGAGACGGGGACTGTGGTGAACTCGCACCGGTGGGGGACCCCGGTGGCCTGGCCGCCGCCCTCGTCCGCGTGCTCGGCGACGACGGACACAGAGCCGATCTCTGCGCGCGCGCCTCCGAGGCGGTCCGGGAGTTCGACTGGCCGGTCGTGGCGGAGCGGGTGATCCGCGTATACGAGACCGTCCGTGGACCGGGGGAGACCATTCGTGTCCGCTGAAGTGATCCTCGTCGTCGTCGCACTGGTCATCCTGGCGGTGACCGCCCTGCTCGCCGCCTACCTCACCGCACATCGTCTCGACAGGCTCCACATCCGGACGGATCTCGCCCGAGCCGCACTGATCGGCGCCCTGGAACGCCGCCACACGGTGACAGCCGCGATCGTCGCGGAGCTGGGCGTCCGGGACCCTGCATCGGCGCAGCGGTTGTCGCACGCCCTGGCGCTGGCCCGCGCCCATCCGACCGACTCGGTCACCGGGACCGACCCCCGGCCCGACCCGGACCCGGCCCGGCCCGG
>NZ_JAALDZ010000150.1:0-34149 GCF_014145125.1 Dietzia sp. CQ4
CGACGCCTGCGCCGCCACCGGAGCCCGGCTCGTCGAGTACCCGGTGTGGGCCTGGCACTGGGCCGCACCCGGGGACCCGCGGGTGCCGTGGGCGCGGCGCCGCCGGGTGGTGCTCACCGACCACGAGCTCGCCGCCAAGCGGGCTGCCGTGTCCGAGTTCGTCACCCAGGTCGCGCCACTGTCCGACCGGAGTGGTGACGAGGCGATCCTGCCGGACTGGGTCCTCGACCGTCTGGTCACCCGAGAGGAGACGGTGTTCTGGTGAGCACTCCCGGCCACTACTTCGAGTCGATGTACTCCGACTCGTCAGATCCCTGGGACTTCGCGACCGCCTGGTACGAGCTGCGCCGCTACGGGCTGATAGTGGCGTCGCTGCCCGAGCAGCGGTACCGGGTGTGCTTCGAGCCCGCGTGCTCGGTGGGCGTGCTCACCGAGATGTTGGCCGCGCGCTGCGACGAGGTCCACGGGGTGGACGTGGTCGACACCGCCGCGGAGGAGGCCCGCCGTCGACTCGCCCGCGCCGGGGTGACCACTGCCCACGTCCGTACCGCCGACGCTCTCGACCCGTGGCCGCGCGCCACCTGCGACCTGCTGGTCCTGTCGGAGTTCCTCTACTACACCCCGGTCGCGGAGCTGGACGGGCTCCTCACCGGGCTGCTGCGGCTGGTCGAGCCGGGCGGGACGGTGGTGGCCTGTCACTGGCTGGGCCGATCCCCCGACCACGCCTGCACCGGCGAGGACGTCCACGCCGCGCTGGCCGAGCGCGGCGATCTCACCCTCCTGGCGCACCACCGAGAGGAGGGCTTCCTCCTCGAGGTCTTCCGCCGCTGAACCCACGATCGCTCGTCTCACCGCGCCCTGCGATCAGGACCCCGCGGCCTCCGCCTGCTCGACCAGGTGCACGATCGCCTCCGCGTGCAGCCGGAACAGCGCTGGCACGTCGGCGTCCCCGGTCAACGACGCGAGGAAGATCCCGTCGCCACCACCGAGTGCATACGTCGCCACGAGCCGCGCGTCCGCGGCAGCCAGCCCTGGCCGCACGAGTGCGAGTTCCTCCGCGATCCGTCCTATCGCCTCCGCGCGCAGCCGCAGGTAGATCTCGCGGGCCGCCGGCTCCACGGGGCGCCGTTCCAACGCCAGCATCAAGACCAGTCGCAGGAAGTCCGGCGACTCCGAGAACGTCCTGGCCACCCCCAGGCACAGATCGGTCACCCGCTCGGCGAGCGAGTCCCCCTGGCCCCGGGTCACCTGGCCCAGCCACAGCTCGATGCTCTCCTCCACCACAGCGGCCAGGAGGGCGTCCTTGTCGGCGAAGTGCCAGTAGATCGAACTCGCGGGGAGCCCGCTGACCTTGCTGACCTGCGCGATGCTGGTCCCCTCGTACCCGCGCTCCCCGGCCACGGCAGCGGCGGCCTCGAGGATCCTCCGTCTGGACTCGCGACCCTTCGCCCGCGTGCGCCTGTTCCCGCTCACCTGGTCCCCCACGGTCCCCTCCTCGGCCATGCTGCCTCCCGGTCCTGTGTCCAGCGCCTCATTGTCCGTGCGTGCCCGGAGTCCTACTGTAGTGATCACTACAGTATCGCGATGGCGAGAGGCCACCGCCCGAAAGGTGGACGACATGATCGATTCCCTCACCCGCAACTGGTGGGTTCAACTGATCCGCGGAGGGCTGGCCCTCACGCTCGGCGCCACGGCACTCGTCGCCCCCGGGTCCGATACGGGCGCCGGCATGACGCTCGCCGTGTTCCTGGTGGCCGCGTTCGCGATCGGCGACGGCGCCATGACCGTCACCACCGGGCTGGCCCTGCCGGGCGAGCACCGGGGCCGGGGTGGACTGATCGCCACCGGCGCCGGTGTCATCGTGCTCGGGATGGTCGTGTTGTTCTGGCCCGGACTGTCCGCCACGGCGCTCACGCTGGTGTTCGCCGCCTGGCTCGTGGTCTCGGGAGCACTCGTGGCCTACGGGGCGCGGACACTGCGTCACGAGATCTCGGACTCGTGGATCATGGGCGCACTGGGGGCGGTGCTCATCGCGCTCGGCATCGGCCTCGGCCTGGTCGGCCCCTCGGCCATCGGCACGTTCGTGATCTTCGCCGGCTGGTTCGGGCTGGCCGTGGGCGCCGTCATGGTGGCCGTCGCGTTCAGGCTGCGGGCGGATGCCGGGCGTCTGCCCTCGCCGGCCATGGCCTGAACCCCGCGCCGGTCGCGGGGACGGGCTACGGCCGACCCGGCCCCGGGCGCAGATCGCGGCCGACCAGTGCCCCCTCCGGGTTGCTCGGCCCGGTGTACTTGTCCCGCACCTCGGCCTCGAGGGTCGGCCTCGGGTCGAGGTGGGAGAGCCCGTTGAAGCACAGGTTGACGATGTGCGCGGCCACCTCCTCCTTGGGCGGGGTGCGCACGTCCAGCCACCACTGCGCGGTACCGGACACCATTCCCACCAACGCCTGCGCGTACACGCTCGCGGTGACGGGGTCGAAGCCCCGGTTCACGAACTCCTCCTCGAGGATGTACGTCACGCTCGCCGTCGCGTCGTTGAGCAGGGTGGAGTACGACCCCCCGGGGGCCGTCGACGACTCGCGGACGAGGATCCTGAACCCGTCGGTGCGTTCCTCGACGTAACGCAGCAACGCCATGGCGGCGCGCTCGATCCGGCGCCGGGACCCCTCGCCCTGCAGGGACTCGGTGATCTCGGCACCGAGGTACGCCAGCTCGCGGTCACACACCACGGCGTAGAGGCCCTCCTTGCCGCCGAAGTGCTCGTAGACCACCGGCTTGGAGACCCCGGCGACAGCCGCGATCTCCTCCACCGTCGCGGAATCGTAGCCGTACTCCGCGAAGATCCGGCGGCCCACCTCGACCAGCTGCTGCCGTCGCTTGGCCGCCGTCATCCTGGTTCTCGGAGCCGGAATGGCCTCGCCCGTCATCATCAACCCTTTCGCCCGTCCCCCCGAGACTAGACGGCCCCGCTCACAGGGGGATCAGCAGACTGGCCGGGCCCAGCAGGGCGCACACCCCGAGCACCCGCAGGATCGGCCAGCGCAGGACGAAGGTCAGCACGAGCGCGACAAGGGTGATGCCCACTGCCACGGGATTCACCGATGCGGCGTCGGGAATGGTGATCCGGAGAGGACCCCAGGTCCAGATGCTGGTGGCGGTGAACAGGGTGTTGAGTGCGAAGTAGAGCGCGAGGTTGGCGATCACCCCCACCACGGCAGCGGTGATGCCCGCGAGCGCGGCCGAGATGGCCACGTTGTGGCGCAACCGCTCGACGTACGGCGCTCCCAGCAGGATGAACAGGAAGCTCGGGACGAAGGTGACCCAGGTGACCAGGAGGGCTCCCAGGGTGGCGGCGACCCAGGGGTCGAGACCCCCGGGGTTGCGGTAGGCGGCCAGGAACGCGACGAACTGCACCACCATGATCAGCGGCCCCGGGGTGGTCTCCGCCAACGCCAGTCCGCGCACCATCTCCCCCGGCGCCAACCATCCGTACGTCTCCACCGCCTGTTGGGCGATGAAGGCCAGCACCGCGTACGCGCCTCCGAAGGTGACCAGGGCGGAGAACGAGAAGAACAGTCCCTGGGTGGTGAAGATGCTGTCGGATCCGAAGATCACGGTCACCGCGGCGATCGGCGCCGCCCACAATCCCAGCCCGATCGCCAGGATCCTCACCACGCGGCCGGAGCTCGGCCGGTCATCGTGGAGCGCGTCGTCGGAGATGACGGGGGCGGTCTCGTCCTGGTCGCCGTCACCCTGAGGCGGGTGCGCGAAGTCCGGGTCGCGGCGCGAGAGCAGCCAACCGGCGAGAGCGGCCACGGCGATCACCACCGGGAACGGCACCGCGAACAGGGCGAGCGCGGCGAACGACCCACCCGCGAGAGCGATCAGGGCCGGGCGAGTGAGAGACCTCCTGGCCACCCTCAACACGGCCTGGGCGACGATGGCCAACACCGCCGGGGCGAGCCCCGCGAAGACGGCCGCGACGGCGGTGGTGTCCCCGAAGGCGACGTAGACCGCCGAGAGGGCTCCGAGTGCGACCACGCCGGGCAACACGAACAGGGTCCCCGCCGCGATGCCACCGCGAGTGCCGTTGAGCAACCACCCGAGATAGATCGAGAGCTGCTGGGCCTCGGGGCCGGGCAACAGCATGCAGTAGTTGAGCGCGTGGTTGAACCGCCGCTGCCCGATCCAGCGCCGGTCCTCGACCAGGACTCGCTGCATGACCGCGATCTGACCGGCCGGACCTCCGAAGGTCTGCAGGGAGATCAGGAACCACACCCGGAGGGCCGAGCGGAAGGGGACGAGGTCGCGCGCGGCGGCCGTGGCAACAGGGGCCTCACCGGCATCGACAGGGGGCTGGTGGGAGTCGGTGCTCATGCCGGCTCCCGTCCGAGGAGAACCTGACGGCGGTAGTACTCGTACAGCCCGTCGAAGACGGGACCGGACACGGCCAGGGTCTGTTCATCGCCACCGATCATCGACAGCCCACGCAGGATCACGTCCAATCCGGGGGCCTCGGGGGCGTCGTACCTCTCGTCGTCCAGGTCGGCCTCGTGGACGATCTCGGCGATCTTCCAGAGCACCTGATCGGTGAGCTCGTAGTGGCGCAGGATCGTCTCGAAGCTGCAGTCCCCGCCGTGGTGGCCCAACTCGACGCCGCGCATGTCGAACGGGGTGGCGTCGGCGGGCACGTCCGCGGGTTCGGTGACGAACACGAACTGGGCCTCTGCGTCGACATGCCGGAGGATCAGCCAGGCACACGCGGCCCGGTCTATGTGGATACCGGCGCGGGTCGACCACTTCATCAGTCCTCCTGGGTTGTGCGGTCGGGATGCAGATCTTCGACAGCCGCTCGGGCCGAGTGACGTTCGGGAGGGGGGAAGTAGTCCCGGCGGGAGATCCGGCGGAGTTGGGACCGCAGACGAGTGAGCGCGCGGCGGCGTTCGGAATCGTCAGACACGCGGGCAGCGACGGCCTCCTCGTGCACAGCGAGGTACTCGGCCGCCCGAGCCCGGATCATCCCCTCCACCAGGCGACGTTCCTGACCCCGGGAGGCGGGCCGCGCCAACCACACGGTGGCGGAGCCCCCGGCTTCCAGGACCTCGTCGGCGATCCAGTCCAGGTGCTCCCGGGTGCGCGCGTCGGCGGGAAGCGCAACCAACCCGTCACCGATCTGCGCCACCCCGAGCTTCTTGAGCTTCCGCCACACGGCGATGCGCCGGGTAGAGGGTTCACGTGGTATCCGATAGCTCATCAGAACCCACTCCCCTCCGATCGATCCCGTCTCCGCGCCGTTCATGTCGGTCCCCGGCGGAGAGAACCCACAGCACCAGCGACGACGTGCGAAGAGATCATTGGCGGCCTCATCACTCTCCTCGCTGGGCCCGCGAGCACGGCGGTCACCACCAGCCCACGGGGTCTGCGATTATGCAACCACGGTTACACAAGCCTGCGCAAGGTCGCCGACCACACATTCGCGAGAACCCCCGGAAGTCTCTGACCGGCCGCCTCTGCTGTCGAGCGTTCCGATCGTCACGACCGAAAAGGGTCAGTCCATCCGACAGCAGCCTCGGCTGCGAGTTCGCACGACGGGGCCCGGGAACCGCGGACGGTCGCCCTCCGCCCCTTGCCCACCGCACCGGAACGGGGCCCACCGGTGCGAGCAGGTCTGCACCAATCGACCCCGTGACGTATGCCAGACTGTTACCGACCCCGATAGGGTCGTTCCCCCGTGGTGTAATCGGCAACACTTCTGATTTTGGTTCAGATATTTCAGGTTCGAGTCCTGGCGGGGGAGCCAAACAGCCTCTGACCTGCGTCGGATTTACTGGCTCTCCACCCCGCTCGCGTCGCTGGTCCCGCTCTGGTCCCGCATTACGTCCGAGATCGCCGCCCGGGCCCTCTCTCGGTCCCCTGGGAACAGCTTCGTGTAGACCCGCAGCGTCAGCGCCGGGTCCTCGTGCCCGAGCAGATCCGCCACCCCCCTGATCGAGACCCCCGCCGAGATTAACGCCGACGCATAGAAGTGGCGGAGGTCGTGGAAGGTGAACGCGGTGACCTTCGCCCGGTCGCGTGCCGCGGTGAACGACGACCCCAAGGTGTTCGACGTGAACTGCCCGCCGCGCCGCGTGAGAAACAGCGGCTCGCTGGGGCCGCGACCGGCTCCGTGCAGCATCCGCGCAAGCGCCTCCCCCGCGTCGTCGGTCAACGGCACCACCCGTTGTGCCTTGTCGCTCTTGAGCTCCTCCCAGGACCACGGCGACGATCGACCCTGCGACTGGTGGGTGACATGCACCTCGTGCCGGAGGAAATCGACCGACGAGACCCGCAGACCTCCGAGCTCGCCACCTCGCAGGCCAGTCGCCGCGCCGAGGGTGATCGCCGCAGCAACGGTCTCCTTCGCCTCTTTCCGGATCGCCTGGATCTGGTCCCAGGTGATCAGCGACGAGGGGTCCACCGCCACTGACGATCCCGTTGCTGGGCGGACACTCCGGGCGGGCGACTTAACGATCAACCCGTCCATCACCGCGAGGTTCAGCACAGTCGACACAGTCTGGAGCACCGAACCTGCCGACGATTTGCTCAACGGCCGACCATTGGGCACCCAAGGCCGTCGCTGCGTGAGTGAGTCAGCCCATGCCCGCACATCCGACGGTTGGATTTTGCCCAGTGGCGCCCCGTCGAGGGGCCCGAGGTTGCCGGCGGCGAACTGCCGGGAGGCCCGGGTGCGCGAGTTGGTGGCTCGTTCAGCGTGCGCCTGGACTAGCTCGCCGAGCGTCACCTGTTGGGACTCCGGGGCTATCCACTCCCCTCGCCGCTTCTCGCGCTCGCGCTCGGCCATCCACGCGGTGGCTTCCTTCTTTGTGTCGAAGGTGCGGGATCGCTCGGCGCCATCGGGGCCGCGGTAGCGGCCGACCCAGCGGACCTTCCCGGCCCGCTCTCTGCGCTGTACGGCCACTGGCCATCTCCTAGTCGAGGTTAAGTGTGCCGACCGTCGGCCGCGCGGCGCGGCGGGCCATTCGGCGGCGGAGGCGATGGACGAGTACCGGGTACGCGGCGAGGACGTCCTCCCGGCCCACGAGCTGGTGCAGCAGCTGGTAGTAGCGAGTCGGGGCGAGGTCGAGCTCTTCGCGGATCGCGGCGTCCTTGGACCCGGCCAGCCGCCACCAGCGACCCTCGAACCCCATGATCTTGCGCTCGAGCTCGGTCACGCGGTCTCCTCACGTCGGGCGACGATCTGTTCAATGTAGGCGCGCTCGTCCGGACGCAGGGCTCGGATCCGCGCGACGAGGATCGCGCGGTCTACCCAGAGATCGTCAGCCATGCAGTCGTGTGCGTAGCCGCCGTGCCAGACGATCGCGTCGGCGAGGTCCTCCAGGCCGACGAGCCGGCGCGCGGCAATCTCCTCCACCAGCTGCTCCTCCCGGACGGCACGGTGAGATGGTGCCGGCCCGCGCTCGAGGTGCACCAGCTCGTGTGTCAGCGTTGAGCGTCGTTCGGCCTGGGTGAGGAGCGGGTGGAGGGTGATCGTGTGGCCGTCGACGCTTCCCCTCGCGACGGCCGCGGACCACCTCAGGGTGACGTGCGGCAGGCCCCGCAGAGCCCGCCACGGGTGGTAACGGTGTTCTCGCATGGCCAGAGAAGACCACGTGGGTACGACACAAAGGGGCGCTGAGCTGGGGTTACAGACGTGTGATTACTCGAACACCGAGTCTGAATCCACCATGTCAATGACCTCCTGCTGGAACCGCAACGCTGGATTCTCGACGTCCGCCCCGACTATCATTGCCGCTTCAACAACATGGGCACAGGAAGTAGCTAGAGCCCTTGGTACGCCATCTCGGCGTAGGAGTTCGCGCGCGCACTCATCAGAGACTTCCACTTCTTCCTCCCACTCGTACGTCGTGGCGGTGTCAGCCCTGGCATAAACCCCCGAGGCATGAATCACCACGCTCACTCGTACGCTCAGCTGAGTTGCGCTGCGAGCCACAGCAAGACCGATGCTGAGGCTCTCATCGGGGAGTGGCTCGATAGAGTGATGTTCCATCCCCACCAGGGCTTCCTCTCGGCCACTGGTCTTCCAGAGAACTCGGCTGCTGACTTTCGCCACCAGCTTCAGGAGATCATCCACGTGATCAATCTGGCGTGGCGCGGAGGCAACATCTTTCATGCCCGCACCGTGCCGAATGTGCGGTACGAGGCCCCCTGGGTAGACGATGCCGCAGCGTCGGGCTGGACAGATCGCACTCTTGGCGGCTCAAAGTACCGGGTCCGAAGCTCGCGCCGCTCCACGATCGCCTCTGCATCCATTTCATGGTCAGTCACAGAGTGATCGATCATGACGCCAATGGCCCGCGCGTATCGCCGGATCGTCGAGAGCTTCGGATCGGAACCGAGGTTCTCAAACCTGCTAACGGCTGACTTGTCCCTCTTCATACGGTCAGCGACGTCTTGCTGCGTGAGCCTCTTCTGCCGCCTGAGGCTGACGAGGGTCTCGAGAAAGTCATCGTCGGCGAGCGCTAAGGCCCGACCGAGTCTCTCCTCTGGGGAGTCTGGGTCGATGCCGAGCTGAGCCGCCAAGTCATCAAACACATCCATGATGTTGAGGTTAACCGCAACATCCGCCCGTGTCTGTACTTGAGTCATCAAAGTATGAGATTAGTCACACCACTCAGTCTCGCGGCGCACGAGTCGCGAGCCAGCTTCGTCGATGTGCTCATTCTGAGTCTCATTTAGGCGGTCCAAGCCGTTGGCAGCCTTGTCGCCTACGAGTAGGGCCACCATGACCCCGGGCGACTGGCGACACGCTGATACGTAAGTCCGGACTAACCATCCGAGGTCAGTCTTCGGAAGACGTAGCTCCCCGATGTCCAGGTTGGAGCTGGCCATCGGGGAGTCCCAATCGCCGTCATCGTGAACTCCGTTGTCCTTGATTTTACGGCGGCAGGTCCCAGCCTGAGCACGCTTCATTAGCGCCTGGAGGTCGGCGAAGAACTGTGGATCCTGAGCCTGGAAGCTGCGGAGTTCGGCTACAAACTCAGGCCGGATGTAGTCCCAGCCTCCAAAACCCTTATCGAGCATCTGCTCAGTCTTGGCACTCACAGTTACACCCCCTCCCAGTCGTCGCCCGGGTCTTGGTTGTCTTCGCCGGCGTCCTTGCCGGGTCGCCGGCGAAGCTCGCCCTGGGACGGCCCGGGCAGGTCGCGTGCGGCGTGCAGCTGCTCGGGGTCGTACGGGAGCGGCTCGTCCCGCCCCTCCTCGTCCGCCGCGTTTTGTCGGCGCGCCTCAGCGGTGACGCGGTCGAGCATGTCGTCGACGTCGGGGGCGCGGTGGTCTTCGAGCCAGGCGACGTCGGCGCCCTTCATGGGGGTTCCGCTAGGCCGAGCTTCGCCATCAGCCGGCGTAACGCTCTGCGAGTGCGTCGTGTCCTGGTCTTCATGGTGGTTCAGCTCCCGTCGCTGTTGGACGAGGACTCGCAGCATGTACACGGCGGCCTCGCGTTCCTTGGGCGTCAGGTCGTCGACACCGTCGGGAAGATCGTCCGAGAACGGCCTGCCCGGGGTGCGGCGTCCTGCTGCTGTGAACGCGACCTCGTCGGTGACGCCGGCGAGGTAGGCGATGGCGCGGATCGTGTCGTCCGTCGGGCGGCTCTTGTAGCTGCCGTTCAGGATTTGCGCGATAGTCGCGCGGTTCAGACGCGACCGAAGCCATCCCTTCTCCCTTGCGGCGTCCACCTTCATCTCAAGCTGACGCGTGGAGAGCTCTCCGTAACCGGAGGCCTCCTCGAGCAGCTCTCGAAGGGTTCGGGGTGCGTTCACGGTCGGAACTCTCCTCGGGAACGAGTCACTTGGGCCATAGGCCGCGAGGCGTACTCGCAAACCACGTTCAACAAACGTAGCCGTTGAGCTGTTGTTGGAAAGGTTGACGCCCTGGCAACCGCGCGCATAGAGTGTTGCAAGACAGTTGCCACACCGCAGACCGAGGAGTAGACATGACCGCACAGCGCGCCAGACGGCGCGGACAACGATTGGAGTGCTGGATGGAGGTCAAGGACCCCGGGACCTTGCGCCGGTGCCGCAAGTCCAAGGGCTACACGCAGCGGGAGCTCGCATTCCTGGTGCGGCGGTCGCACACGACGATCTACGCGCTTGAGGCAGGGAAGCTCAAGAACATCACCGAGGACCTGGCGTGCGCGATTGCCGCTCGACTAGACCGCGACTGGGAGGACCTCTTCGTCGCCCATGAAGTCGTTGCTATTCCCGGAGCGGCAACCGCTTCGCAAAGCGATACTCGGGTGGCGTCATGACCGCCATCGATTCTCTGCTCGAGAAGCTCACCTTCTTGGCCGAGTGGCTCGGCGACCCTGACCGCCACCTCGAGATCACCCTGAGCGACGACCAGTGGGAGGTGACCGTCTACGTCCGGGACGTCAGCCATCCCGAGGTCGAGCAGGTCACGCACAACATGGGCACGTTTGGCGTGATTCACGCTGAGTCGAAGGAACTCGATCTTGCGATCGAGACCGCCACCGAAATCTGCAGCCGCGTCGTCCGCGCGGGCATCAACAACGCTGTCGCCACCAGGGTCGCGCTCGGTCCGACACTGATGGCCAACCCGCTGATCGACACCTCCGGGCAGCACGATCGAGTTCTAGACGCGCTTGTTCGGGGCCACGATGTTCTCAAGCTGGCCAACGATGGCGATGAGCCCGGTGAGCGCTGTGTGTACGACCTGGGTGTCTGGCTCGCCGCGACGGATCGACTCGTTCAGCGCATCGACGAGCTCGGCGGTGTGACGAGCCCCCTGCGGGACGTACTGCGGGATCTCCTTCATCAGACTTCTCCTCGCTTGGTGTGTGGTGTGTCGAGCGTAGGAGAGCCCCCGGCGGCGGGAGACGCTTCGAGTGATCCCGCCGCTGGTGAGGGGGCGAGGTCATGAGCCGGATCGAGGTCAATGACCAGTTCGACGCAGAGGCCCATTTGGAGAATCTGCGGGCGATTGTGGAGGCTGAGGAGTTCGCTGGCGGCCCGATGACGTCGCCGCGGCCTCTGGGTCCGCGACTGGAGGACCTGTTCGGTCCGCGTCCTGCGCCGGCCCCGACTGGTGGCGACTCGCCGAAACCGACCGTCTGGGTCGTGAAGCAGGCCTCCGGTGGAGAACTGCGGGTACTGGCTGAGAGGCATACCACTTACTCTCGGCCCGAGGGGACTGAGCTGCGGTTTTACAACGGGGACGGCAAGAACCCTGTGGCGACGGTCCGCGCGGTGTCGTGGCATTCGTGTGTTGCTGAGTCGGCTCTGAACCCGAAGGCGGGTGAGGAGTGATGGTTCCCGATACTCGCCCGGCGGCGGAGATCTGCGCTGGTGTCCACGCTGTGGCTCACACCGGCCGGCGTAAGCGTCTCGTTCGGGGAATCGACCGGTTCGGTCATCTCGCGACGCGTGAGCCTTCGGCGTGGGTGTGGGTGTCGAGCCCTCTCGGGCTCGGCC
Source organism: Dietzia sp. CQ4 (assembly GCF_014145125.1). NCBI lineage: Bacteria > Bacillati > Actinomycetota > Actinomycetes > Mycobacteriales > Dietziaceae > Dietzia > Dietzia sp. CQ4. The sequence goes on from NZ_JAALDZ010000150.1 coordinate 11,487, forward strand.
GTCACCAGCTTGTCCAGGTGGCTCTGTCGGAGATCATCACGCATCCGGGGCGGGCGTCATGACCACCGCCACGACCGCGACGAGCCTTGCCCCGTCCCACGCGATTTCGTGGGATCCGGAGGCCCGGGTGCCGGATTGGGTGGTTCTGGGTCGGATCCGTGACCTGATCGTCGCCGACCTCCCGGTCCCGGACGAGATTTTCGGCTCCGACTCGATTGTCGACTACATCCCGGCCTTGCTCGCGGCGGGCCACAAGCACCACGAGATCGAGCGAGCGACTGGCGTGAAGCCGTCTCGCCACCTGCCACGGAGGACCCGATGACTACCCACACCTACTCTGACCGGCCGCTGCCGGCGCCGTTGCCGTACGCCTCGCAGGCCGGCCGCGGTGAAGTCCCGGCCCCGCCGCCGCACGCACCAGTCAATCCGGACGGCCCGATTCTGCGGCCGGACGAGTTCTGTCTCTACGTCACCCTCGGCGTCCTTGCCGCATTCATGGTCGTGATGCTGGCCATCGCCGTGCACCTGAACGGGGGCCTGTGATGGTTGCCGTCTACATCGACCCCGCCGGCGACGTCCGGTCCGCCAACACCGACGCGCTGATCGTGCCCGCGGGAACCACGCCGCGTGAGGCCCGCCTGCGCTCCGCACTGCTGGCGGCCGCGGCGGATGCGCTCCAGAACTCCGCGACGGCCGGGACGGCCCGCCGCCCCGCACGGGGCTCGCGCGTCGAGGGGATGCCGGCCGTTGCGGTCCCCACTCCGATCTCGGCGGCTCCGTCGTACGCGCGGACTGTCGGCGAGGCCCGCCGGGTCCTCGCGGTGATCGATGTCGAGCAGCTCGCCGAAGAGACCGCCCAGCAGCTCGCTGCGCTAGCCCAGGGGGAACTCCGATGATCTACCTACGACGATCAGGGTCCGCGCTGACCACCGGGTCCGGCGACATCGGGTTCCTCGAGTACGTCGCCCGCGGCGCTCTCGACCGGGGCGAGACCGTCAAGCTGCACATCGACGGCCAGGACTGGCGGCCGGTCACCTCTCCCCAGGAGGTGTCCGATGTGCTGGAGGAGCTGTACGACGAGCTCGACGCCCGCCGGGACGCGCTCGCGCAGTCCGACCAGCTGCCACTACTCGGGGACGCGTCATGAGCGCCACTACCCGCGAGATGCTCCAGTTTCACACCCGAGACCTCGTTCATCGACGGTGGGGCACGTGGCAGGCAGCGCCGGAAGCTCTCGTCACCACAGCCCACGACCCCGATGCCACCGATGAGCAGGCTGAGGCCGCGGCGCTGCTCTTCGTTGAGGAGTGGTCGCGTCACCCCGTTTACTGCAAGTGCGCCCGGTACGGAACCATCCTGCACACGCTGCGTCACCGCCCTGAGCTCGCCGACAAGGTCAAGGCTTTCAGTGCGGCCATGGACCGGGTCGGCGACACCGCCGGCGGCATTGAAGGCTGGTACGCCAACTACACCGGGGCGTCGTCATGAGCGTGTCGGAGTTCTCCCCCGTGGCGAGGGCCCGGGTGATGGCTCGGTCTGGCGGGTTCTGTGAGGTCCGCGCGACTGGCTGTTGGGATGAGGGTTCGCAGCTTCATCATCGGCGTGCTCGCGGTATGGGCGGGTCGCGGGATCCGCGTTCGGGTGGTGCGGCGAACGCTCTGTCGGTGTGCCTGCCGTGTCATGCGCATGTGGAGGCGAACCGGGCTGAGGCCCGCGATATGGGGTGGCTGGTCCGGCAGGGCGTCGACCCGTCGGTGGTGCCGGTGTTCCGGTATCGCCGGTGGGTGTTGTTGGACGACAACGGCGGCATCACTCCGGTACCGACTGGGGTGGCGCCATGAGCACCGCCGAGATCTTGGACGCTATCGCCGATGACATCCGCCTGGCGGAGCGGTCGCCTGAGATGGCACGGCATCTGGCGCTCGACCACGGACCTCAGATGCTTGCTGGTCTACGCGCCGTCCTCGATCTGCACAAACCGGTGCCCCGCTTCCTGGTGGACGGGTTCGAGGAGAGGACCTACCGGTCCCGCGAGGAGGTGGTCGAAGCGACCGAGTGCGATCCGGGCGACGTGACTGAGTGGAAGATGTGCGCAGAGTGTGCCCGCATTGAGGACGGCCCGGACGGCACGGGTCCATCCGAGGTCGGGTATGCAAACGCTGACCACCCGTGCCCGACGGTTCGTGCCGTCGAGGCAGCCCTCGGAGCCACGTCGTGATCGCCGGGGAGGTCCGCGTCGTCCCGGGCCTGGCCGAGCTGCGGGAGTGTCCGCCTCACACGGTGATCTCGGATGCTCGCGGCAAGGTCGGCACCCTCGCTCAACGTCAGCTGTCCGCCCTCATGGGTGGCGTTTACTGGGCCGGCCGAGGCGGGGTCAGCGACACCTCCACGATTGAGTTCCCTGTCCAGGCGTGGTGGCCCGACCACCCCGCCGTCGTTGCTGGCGGCGTGTGATGGGCCGCCCAGCTTGGTGCCGTGAGTGCCGACACGAGATCGCGTGGGCCACGCTCATCCCTTCGGGGAAGGCCGTGCCGCTGGATGTGTCGCCGGACCCTGAGTTGGGCATCTATCACCGTCGCTTCATCACTGATTCGACCGGGCGTCGCACCTCGACTGTGGTGCAGCTGTCCGGCCACGACTTGACCGAGGCCCGGGACCGGGCCCGCCGCTATCCCGCTGACCGAGAGAGCCGCTTGTGGGTCCCGCACTTCGCGACCTGCTCGGCCCGCCGACCACACCCAACGGAGACCACCCGATGACCAACATTCGCGCCCACGGGCCCGGCTGGCGATTGATCGCCAAGACCACCGCCGGCCACGCCGTTCTTCTCGCGGCCGAGCTGGACGAGCTCGACGCCGAGCGGCGACTCGGTGAGATCGCAGACCTGATGGACGGCGATGCAGTTCGGCGCACCTTCTGCACTGAACTCGCCGTCGTCGCCCTTGGCTCGATCGAAGCCGTCGAGATTCAGCACTACCGACCCATGCACGCCCGATCGGAGACCACCCGATGACTACCTTGCAGATCACAGACCTCCCGATCCATGATGTCTACCCACACCCGCAGAACGTCCGCCGCGAACTGCGCGGCATCGACGAGCTCGCAGACTCGATCAAGGCGGAGGGCCTGCACCAGCCGATCATCGTCGCCCCGGACGGCGACGAGTTCGTTGTGGTGCTCGGCAACTCCCGTCACGCGGCGTGCGCACAGCTCGGCTGGGAGACGATCCCGTGCATCGTCCGCGACGACCTCGACACCGAGGAGAAGGTCCTGTCGGCGATGCTCGCCGAGAACTGTGCCCGCAACGACCTCACGATCACCGAGGAGGGTGACGCCTTCCAGCGGCTCCTGGACCTGGACCTGTCGCCCGCCACTGTCGGCAAGCGCGCGGGCCGCTCCCGCAAGCAGGTCTCCGACCGCGTGACCATCGCGTCCCAGCCTGAGAAGGTCCGCCAGGCGGTCGACGATCGGCAAATCAGCCTCGCCAACGCCCTAACCCTCGCCGAGCTCGAGGACGATCACGAGCTGTACTCCCGCGTCGAGCAGTCGATCGGGACGCCCCGGTTCGACTACGAGGTCAAGCGGGCCCTTGCGCTCCGGGCCAATCTCAAGGCGGAGCACGACAAGCGCACTGAGCTGACCACGAGCGGGTACGTGGAGGCCACTGAGAAGGAACTGTCCGCGCTCGACAAACCGGTGGGCGGGTTCCGGCTAAATCGGCTCTGGCGGGCCGAACCCGAGGAGCCAGACGAGACCCTGCGCTTCACCATCTTCAATCCGCAGCCCGAGTACCAGGGACCAATCGTGCGGTGGTACCGGTTGGTGCCTGTCGAACCGGAAAGCACCGAAGCGACCGCCGAGACTGATACGCAGACACCGTTGACTTCGGAACAGCGCGCCGAGCGCGAGGCAGCCGAAGCACGCATCGCCGCGGCCCAGGTGGAAGAGCAGGAGCGTAAGACCGCTGCCGACCGGCGGCGCGTGTACCTGCTGAAGCTGTGGGAAGAGGACTTCACCGGCCTCGGCCTGGAAAGGACCACGAGCTTGCTCCGCACGGCCGTGGCCTCCGCTGCCTACATGGAACCGCTGTTCGAACTGGCGCCCATCCTCGAGCCCAGTAGCTCCCAGATGGACGAGGACGACCCACGTCTCGATCCCTCCGACTGGTCGCTCAAGCGCCTCCAGTTCGCCACCTGGTGGTGTCGCGGCGGCTGCGTCGGCGAGGTCGAACTGTCGAACCTGCACCCAAACATGTGGGACGAGGACACGAACACCTACCTCGAGACGCTGCGCGACCTCCTCGACTACGAGCTATCGGACATCGAGGAAGCGCTCCTGGACACCTACCACTCCCTCACTGATGGCAATGGAGACGACTGACCCCGCGGCCCAGTTCGCCGCTGCGTGGTGGGACTCGCTCGACGCGGCCCGTCGCGTGCAGATCCATCGTTGGATCGCCGGCCGTGAGGCCTCCCTCGACCACCCGCCCATCCCCGGGCAGACAGACCTCCTCGCAGAACTCGACAGGAGCAGACCATGACCACCTTCGTCGTGAAAGACCCGGCGGTGTGCGACCAGCTCTCCGCCTTGCTGGAGCCGTTCCGCTCCGCCAAATCTGGCCGTCCGGCCAAGAACGACCGTGTCCGCGACCGCGAGGCGCTCCTGGCTGCCGAGAAGCGCATCGCCGAGCTCGAGCAGGACATCGGTCAGACCCAGGACCTCCTCGCTCAGTCGACGTCTCAGCTCGCGGCCGAGAAGGCGGCGCACGAGGAGACCCGGGCGGGGTTGGCCGACGCCATGCGCGACCACGAGCAGACCACCCGGATGCTCGAGGGCGGCCGCGCCGAGCTGGAGAGGGTCCGCGAGGAGCTGTCCGAGAACCGCCGCGAGCTGACCAAGCTGCGAACCCAGCCCGCTCCGGCCGCGGTGAAGCCGCTGCACGGCAACTCGGCCCGGGCGAAGGACCGCGACGCGTTCGTCGGCCTCGCGCGCCGTATGGAGGAGCAAGCGAGGACTCAGCCGAAAGTCCGGGCGGACGTGCTCCGCGTCGCCGCTGGCGGCCTCCGGGACGAGATCGCTCGCGTGTACGGCGCGGCCGGAAAGAAGGCGTCATGACCGCCACCGCGCTCTACGCCGAGTCGGACCATTTCACCGAAGGAGACCCATCGTGAGTAGCACCCTGCCCCACCTGATCGTCGTCGATGTCGAAACCTCCGGCACCGACCCGCTCGAACATGACGTCCTCGAGGTCGCGGCCGTGGACCTGGCCACGGGCGAGGAACTGTACTTCGTGCCCACCCCGCTCACGGGCAACTGGCTCGAGCGGGCACATCCGGCCGCCATGAAGGTCAACCGCTACTTCGAGCGCGGAGTGTACGCCGAGCAGGTCGACGTCGAGACCACTCGCCAGCGGTGGGAGGCGCTCGCCACGATGCTCGACGGGAACATCCTCGCGGCGGTGAACCCGGCGTTCGACGCGCGGTTCATCGACTACGCGATGGAGCGACACAAGGTGGAGTGTCGCCGTAGCTACAGGCTTCGGGATCTGGCGACGTACGCGGCCGGGGTGCTGCGTACTGATCCGGCCGAGCCCACGTCGTCGAGCGAGATCTTCGCCGCCCTGGGCATCACGAACGAGGAGGCGCACTCGGCTCTGGGTGATGCCCGGGCGACTGCGGAGGCGTTCAACAAGCTCCGCGCCCTGTCGATGGCGGGCAGGTAGCGCCGTGGGTGCCCGGAAGGAGTGCAAGGGGTGCGCCGAGGCTGCCGCCGACATGAGCGACACCGACTTGACCGACGCGATCGGCGTCCTCGGACCGGACTCCCCGCTCTTGCCGGCGGTCCGTGACGAGCTCCGCCGCCGGCTCGCCGCCGCGAACACAGCGGCGACCCAACCCTCTCGGAAGGAATCGGCATGACGCACTGGCTCGCCCTCATCCCCTCCCTGCCCGCCTGGTCCGGTTGGACCACGATGCAGCGGCTCGCGGACGGAACCCCGACATGGTGACAGCGGTCTTGCTCTCGGCCATTGCCGGCGCCGTCGTGGTGATCATCCGGTACCTACGGGCGACCCGCGCCGCGCGCACCGCCCGCCGGGAGCTGGACCGGGAACGCGACCACCTCAACCGCACGTGGAACTACCAGACCGGAAGGGTCCAACGATGAGCACAAGCATCACGAGCGAGAACGGTGCCGCTATCGCGGTGTCCCAGTTCGGGATCAGCGTTGTTCACCCGGAGGGGATTACCTCGATCTGGGCGAGGCTGAGTTCGGAGCAACGCCACGCCCTGGCCGGCGCTCTACAGGGCCGCAAGCCGGGAGACGAGTACGTCGACTGGAAGGCCATGTACGAAATGGCGGACCGCAAGTGCAACGAGCTGCGGTCCCTGATCGAGGGGCAGAAGGCGAACGTCACCGAGGCGCAACGCGAGCGGGATGCTGCTATCCAGCGCGTGGCCCGCCGGGACGAGCAACTCGACCACCTTGCTCGTCAGCGAGACGACGCACGCGCCGAACTCGAGACCACCGCCGGTGAGCGGGATGCTGCGGTCGCCCGAGCCGAACAGGCAGAGAAGCGGGCCGACCAGGTCGAAGCCCTACCGTGGGGACTCGCGCTGGACGAATCCAAGGCCCCCCACTTCCTCCCGGTCGTTACCCGCGCCGACGTGGAGAAGGCGCTACGGGGGGCGTTCATGGACGACTACGGGCTGCTGCGAACCACCGACGCGCTCATGGCCCTGCTGTCCGGTGACGACCCGGCTGTGATCACCGTGCGCGGGTCGGACCTACCCGTCGTGGAACGCACCGACGATGGCTGGAGTGACGGCACTCGTCACGGATGGGAGGGCACCGCAGAAACGGCAAGGGAGTGCGTGGAAACGCATCTTGAGTGGGCGCGTTTCTACTGCGCCGTGTCTCGCGCTATCGAGGCTGAGGCCGACCCCGACCCGGTCGAAGCCAAGGCGCGGGAGCTCGCCACTATCGCCTACCCCGAACCGGGATTCGAGAACGCGTACGACGTGGCTGACGCGGACGCGAGAGACGCGTACTGGCGCATCGCCCACCACCTGATCACCGAGGGCGGTGGCGACCGATGAGCGACTACCTGCGACTAGCCGAAGCGCCCGCTCTCCGGCACCCCGGCTACCCGTACTGCGCCGCCTGCGATGTCGAGACCCGGCTCGAAGATGGCTCGTGGCTATGTGAGTCCTGCGGCACCACCTGGCCAGCCGACGATATGGAACACCCACCGGAGAACGCGGAGATGTACCCGGCGTGGTCCGGCGAAGAGTTGACCGGGCCGATCTGCCCGAACGATGTGGCGTGGCGGTTCTCGCACCTCCCGCCTGATGAGCGGGACGCACGGGTCCGCGAACACATCGCCGAGGGCGGTGCCGTCCGGTGACCGCCGACGACACGACCCGCAAAGCCGCCGAGGTGCTCAACGCCGAGGGGGCGTGCTGTGGGGACTGCGGCCGCGAGCCCGGCGCTCCACTGTCCGAGTGCCCCGCCTGCGAGCGGTTCCTGACCGGGTACGCCCGCGCCCTGGACGAGGCTGGCCTGCTCGCTCCCGCACCGCTAACAGAGGAGGTCGAGCACGACCAGCTCGAACAGTGGGGCACCGCTGAGGTCATCATGGTCGACGCTCGCCGCCGCTGGGTGACCGATTGGTTCCCGGCCCCTGACCTCGTGAACCGGGCCGAGGGCGACGGGAGGGCCGTCAACCATGAGTGACCCGCTCGCTCCAATGGTCACGCCCCTCGGGGACATCGTGTGTGGGCACTGTGACTCCGGCGGGAGACCGTCACTGTGCCCGTACCACGCCCCTGCGCACTCTGGCGCGGTCGGGCTCATGCAGATCATCCCGAGCACCTGGCGCACCCGATGACCCCGCCGCCCGGCTCGAAGGAGGCGAAGGCCCGGGGTTGTCCGTGCCCGCTACAGGATCACCAGCACACCGCCAACTGGCCGTGGTGGATCGAACCCACCTGCCCTGTCCACGGATGGAAAGAGTTCCAGAAATGATCGACCAACGCGCACCGACTGCCGCCCAGAAGCGGAACGCCGACATCCTCATCAAGACCATCATGATCGTGTACCTGGTGACCGCGTTCTTCGCGGCCTCGAGCATCGTCTGGTACCTGGCCCTGGTCGTACTTGGTGCGGCGGTGTTCGTCGCGGGCTACACGGATTGCGTGAGCAACCGGAAGGGCCCCAGTGATGACCAGTGACGACTACCCGCGCCGCGGCCTGTTCCAGATGATCCCGACCACCTTCGGCCGTCACCGTCGCACCCGCCGCCCCACGCTGCGCGAGCGAATGCTGGCCGCGGTCGAGGACGGACTGACTGACGCCTACTTCACCCGCCGCCGCTTCGCCGAGGAGGCCCGCCGTGACCCGCGATGAGCACCGGGCCGCGGCCGAGCAGTCGCTCGCGGACGCCGATGGCCACAACCAGCCGACCATCCCGCTCCTCCGGGCCCTTACCCACGCAGTACTCGCAACCATCAAGGAGACACCGTGACCACCCAACTCGCACCGAACGTCCTCTCGTGGGCCAGCCACATCGACCAGACCACCGTCGATCAGGCCGTCGCTCTCTCGGCCCTGCCGTTCATCCACCCGCACATCGCGCTCATGCCCGACGCCCATGCCGGAAAGGGATCCGCCGTCGGCACGGTCATCCCGACTGAGGGCGCGGTCATTCCTGCGGCGGTCGGCGTGGACATCGGGTGCGGCATGATCGCCGCCCGCACCCGGTACACCGAGGCCGACCTGGAGCGCATCGACCTGTCAGAGTTGCGAGACCAGGTCGAGCGCGCGATCCCGCTGTCGCCGGGCAACTACAACAGCGCCGTCCACCACGCCCACACTCTGGAGCGCGTCCACGAGCTGGAGGGACTGGCCGAGCTGGATGAGGTCGACCTGTCCCACTCTCCGAAATGGCGGGAGCAGCTCGGCTCCCTCGGCGGCGGCAACCACTTCATCGAGCTGTGCATCGACGAGACCGGCGCCATCTGGTGCTTCCTGCACTCCGGCAGTCGCGGGGTCGGCAACAAGATCGCCCAGAAGCACATCAAGATCGCCCAGGCCCTGTGCAAGCGGTGGCACATCCAGCTCACGGACCGTGACCACGCCTACCTCCCTCAGGGTGTCCCGGCGTTCTCTCGGTACCTGAAGGATCTGCACTGGGCGCAGATGTTCGCCCGGCTGAACCGGGACGAGATGATGGACAGGTTCCTCGACCAGCTCGCCCGTCTGTTCGGCGACGCCGACGCCGGCGAGACCGAGCGCGTCAACTGCCACCACAACTACACCGAGACCGTGCAGATCGGCGGCCGGAAGGTGTGGCTGACCCGCAAGGGCGCTATCGACGCCACCGAAGGTCGAATGGGCTGCATCCCCGGCAGCATGGGCACCCGCTCGTACATCGTGCGCGGCCGCGGCAATCCCTCCGCACTGTTCTCCGCCCCACACGGCGCCGGCCGGGCGATGTCCCGCACACAGGCCCGCAAGCGGTTCACCGCCGCCGACCTGGACGAGGCCATGCGCGGCATCGTGTACCGGCCGGGAGACGAGTGGGTCGACGAGATCCCAGCGGCCTACAAGAACATCGACCAGGTGATGCAGGACGCGGCCGACCTCGTCGAGGTCGTGCACGAGCTGCGTCAGGTGATGAACGTCAAGGGCACGTAAACCGTGTCACGCCCAGCTCGGCGACCCCGCGCGCCGCCCCGCTCCCCCGCCTCGTCCTGCGTCTGGTCTCGTCTGAAAGTTGGTGTCCCGTGTCTCGACCATCCCGTGTCTCGCAGCCCCGTTCCGGTGGTGAGCGCTGATGCCGTGGTTTCAGGTCGATGACGGGTTCACGACTAATCCGAAGGTTCGCAAGCTGCTCGATCTCTCCCTCGAGGGTGATGATCGCGGTCTCGCGGCCATCGGGCTATGGGTGGCAGCCGGGTCGGACATCAACCAGTCCACCCTGGACGGGATCGTGTCCCGTGCGGGGCTCGTGCGGGTCACACTGAACCCGGCGAAAGTCGATGAGCTCGCAGGCCTCCTGGTCGACGCTGGGCTCTGGCACTCCGCCGGCCACTCGTGTGCGCGCTGCGCGCAGCCACCGCCGGGAGCGTTCGTGTTCCACGACTGGTCCGACTACGGGTACGCCACCCGGGAAGAGAAGCAGCTCAAGGACCGCAAGGCCAAGGAGCTCAAGGATGCCCGGATCCGCGCCGAGGTGTGGGCCCGCGACTGCGTCAGCCCCGACCGTCCTAGAGAGGCGCTCTGCCGCTACTGCGGCAAGCACCTGCGCCAGAAGGACAGCCGCAGCGACCCCGCGGACCGGGCGCACCTGGATCACATCGACCCGACCCTGGCGATCGGGTCGACGAACATCGTGATCGCCTGCGGCGGCTGCAACAGCCACAAAGGCCAGCGCCAGCTGGCCCAGGCCCAGATGCAGCTCCGCCCACCTCCCGCTCACAACGGGCCGCGTCCAGACGACGCAGAGCCCCGAGTGTCGCCGACCGCCGTCGCAGATCCCGCGTCGCCGGCCACGCCCGCCGCTGAGACCATCGTCTCGCCGGGCCAGGCCGCCGCTGACGCAGGATCGCCGGCCGGTCGTCCGCAGACACCCGGCTCGCCGTCACCGGCCGCCCAGGAGCGACCAGCACCACCCGACCACCCGAAAACCACTCTGGAACCAGACGTGGAATCAGCCCGGAACGCTGTCCTCGCACGCACGCGCGCCGACGCGCGCAGGTCAGGGTCAGGGTCAGGGTCAGGGTCAGGGTTGGGTAAGGGACAGGGTTCTGGTCAGGGTGAGGGCCGGGGTCAGGGGCAGGGTCAGGGCCCCGCTGGCGGCCGTAAGCGGCGTCGGCGTCGGGGGCGTGGTCGCGGTGCCGGGTCGCCTGTTGCCGCTCCGGGTCCTGCCGCCCAACCGGTGGGTGCTGCCGGCCAGCCTCCCGAGGTGTATGTCCCTGGCCGCATCGGGTCCCCGTGGGACGGGTGGACGGGACCCCCATCGACCGTGACCGATACCGACTGCGATCGGCATGGGCTGCCTGAGCCGTGCCGCAAGTGCGTGAGCGAGAACGAGGAGTCGGCGTGACCGATCACGAGTGCAGGGCCGGCCGTGGGTGCCGTGGCCGGTCTCGGCGCGAGGATGCCGATGGCCGGCTGGTGTGGGCACCGGCGGCGACGGTGGAGCGGTCGACGCTCTGCTCGCCGTGCCGAGAGCATGTGGCCCGTGCGGCGTTCGAGGCCGAGGACGTGTGGACCGGCCTGCACGCCCTGCTCGGGCATCTCGGGTCGGGCCGTGGTGGCCGCCGGTCCCCTGGCCCGAAGTCGCCAGTGCCGATCAACGTTCACACCGATGCGCTGATGGTCGAGCTCGAGGACCGGTTGGACCGGGCGGCCGAGGTGGTGCGTGAGCGGATGGCGGTCACCGCGTCCCCTGCTGGCGATCGCCAGGCCCGCGTCGCCCGTGATGCCCGGTTCGTGATGGCCAACATCGTCGAACTCGTCGCGGTGCCCCGCTTCGACGCGACCCGGTGGGCCGAGTCCGGCGAGTGGTGGAGCGAGATCGAGATGGACGGGGTCGACCTGGCGCTCGATCTGGTGGCTGTCGTCGACCAGGCGCGGTCCCGCGTCGGGATTACCCGCCGCCGTGACCGGATGCCGGTGCCGTGCCCGCAGTGCGAGCACGACACCCTCGGCCGGTGGGTTGGCGGAGAGGTGGTCGACTGCACGAACTGTCACGCCACCTGGTCCGAGGCCGAGTACCGACACCTGACGATGGTGCTGGCCGAGGACTACCGGGAGCTGATGTGAGACCGTGGCCGTTCCCCGCGGACGGGGCACTAGAGCGATCGCGACGGATCGCCTCCGGCTACCGGGCCGTCCTGTCCGAGGTCGCCCCGGAGATGGTCGAGCGCCTGGACCAGCACTACGCCTCGTTCGGCGAGACATGGGTGTCACCGGTCGAGTCCGTCGACGGGGTCGAGCTGGTCACTGCCGCTGAGGCTGAGCAGCACCTCGGGATCCCCGCGCATCGGGTACGCAACTGGGCCACTCGGAATCACCTCGAGCGGGCGGCATCGTCACCATCGCGGTACCGGATCGAGGACGTGCGGGCGGTAGCGGCGGCGATGCGGACACGCCGCCGAAGGTAGGTCGTTGCGCCTGGTCGTTGATTCATGACACACTGATGCCGTAGGACGACGTGTGCCCAAACGGCCCGTCGTCCTTCGTCGTTCCGGGGATCGGTGGTCGTCGCCCGGAACTGGTCGCCCCGGTCGGGAGCGCCCGCGAGCCCGCGCCGCGATAGTGCGTGGACCTACTCCCGGTCGTCGCCGCCCGCGCGCATCCGCCAACAGGTCCCGCCCAGCGAGGACGCGCACCCGACGCGAGGCACACGACCGGGTTCAACCAGGGGAGGCGAGCGATGCCAGCACCGCAGCAGCAGCAGCAGCAGCAGCAGCTCACACTCACCGTCACCCTCCGCACGACTGGCGGTCACGAGATCGTCACCCGCACGACCGAGGAGCCCGCGCAGCTGCTCCGGCGTATCCAAGGACAGGGCCATCGATTCGCGGTCATCGAGAGCACCGACGGCATGGAGCACCTGCTCCGCGGCGACTCCGTGGTGTCAGTCTCGTACGACACGCTCACCGCCCCGTAGTCGAGGAGGCGCGCAATGCCGACCGCACTGACAGAGGTCACACTCATTGAGCCGGCCGAGCCCGCGCCGATCGGCGACGCCCTCGAGGCCGACCGGTTCCGCGCCAGCCTTCATCGCCGCCTCTACCTCGCGACCGGGGACCAGCGGTACCGGGCCGCGGCTCTACCGTGGGACGACATGCTCCGAGACTTCCGACAGATGGGCCGCGAGATGCTCGCAGGCTTCCACCAGTCCCCCGGTCGTGGCTGACGGTCGCACGACCACGCAGCGCGGGCTCGGGTGGGAGCACCAAAAACAGCGCGAGCGCCTGCTGGCCGCCCACAAGGACGGCACACCGTGCTGGTGGTGCGGGGAGCCGATGTTCCGCTCCCAGGCTCTGGACGCTGACCACGAGGAGGCGCGGGCCAACGGGGGCAAGCGAGCCTCGCGGCTGCTGCACTCGCCGTGCAACCGGTCCCGCAAGGCAGGGGCTCGTGACGGTGAGCGGCCCGCGCTGGCGATCGCCGGGCCCCGGCCCGATCGGGCCGCGGTGTTCGACTGGGGCGACTAACGGATCGGTGACCGGCCCCCCGTCGAAATATCGAGGGGGTACCCCTCCTGACCCTGCCCCGCGCCACAGTCAGGCGTTTTTTGCCGGGCGTGAAACTCACAGCGTGATCGTCGCAGGTAGGGGGCGGTTTCGTGGGCGAGCTGACGGCAGGCCAGCGGCTCGCTGAGTCGCTAACCGAGGACGAGGACCCGGCCGAGTTGCTGGCGATGATCGAGGAGGCCGGCCGGATCAAGGACCGGCTGGATCGGCTCGACGCGCTGGCTTCCGGCGAGCGGGAGGTGTGGCTGCATCTGACGGAGCTGCGCGAGTCGGGTGAGTACAAGGTCTCGATCGACCAACCGCTCCAGGAGGCCCGGCAGTTGGCGACGGTGTTCCGGCAGATGCTCGCGGAGATCGCGCGGCGACGTGAGAGACCAGGGGGTGGTGGCGGTGACGGAGACGTGCTCAACGACCTATGACGTCGACGCCGAGTTCGCAGCCCTGATCGAGCGGGAGTTCCCGAAACTCACGGGCCGGCAGACGCCGGAGAGCATGGCCTTCACGACTGGCGGGGATCTCACCCACGGTCAGCGCGCGGCGAAGTTGGCCGCGCGGCTCAAGTGGAAGCTGATGCCATGGCAGCTCTGGTCGCTCGAGCGGATCCTCGCCAAGACCGACGGCCGGTGGACCCACCCCGAGGCGTGCCTGCTGGTCCCCCGGCAGAACGGCAAGTCGCTGATCCTGGTGTTCCGGGTGATCTACGGGCTGTTCGTCCTCGGGGAGAACATCATCTTCTCGGCGCACCAGTGGGAGACCGCGAAGGCGCTGTGGCAGCGCATGAACATGATCCTGAAGGACGTGCCGTCACTGCGCGCGCGACTGGCCCCGCAGGGCGGGGCCACCTGCTCGCAAGGCCGCGGGGTGTTCATGCTCCGCAACGGCGCGAAGGCCGTGTTCACCACACGGTCCCAGCACGCCGGGCGCGGCCTCGACCGGGTCGACCTGCTGATCTACGACGAGGCGTACGACCTGACCGAGGCGGACATGGCGGCGCTGTCGCCGACGAAGATGGCCGCCGACGATCCGCAGACCATCTACACCTCGAGCGCGGTCAACGCTCACGCTCACAGCAACGGCGACGTTCTCACCGGTGTGCGCCGGCGCGGGCGGCTCGGCGAGCTGGGACTTTTTTACGGTGAGTGGTGCGCGCGGCCAGGCTCGGACCGCACCGCCCCGACGGTGTGGCGCGAGGCGAACCCGAGCTACGGCATCATCCAGACCGACCGGAAGATCTCGGCCGAACTGCGGTCGGCAGTCACCGACGCCGCGAAGATCGTCTTCGACGTCGAGTACCTCGGCATGGGCGTCTGGCCGGACGAGCTCGGCGAAGTCGAGCCCCCGGTCAACCTGGCTGCCTGGGACGATCTGATCGACCTCGAGGCGAGCCCCGCCGGACAGTCGTGCATCGCTGTGGAGTGCGAACCCTCGCGCGGCGGCGCTGGCCGGGTCTGGTCCATTGGCGCCGCGGTCGACACCGAGACCGGCACGCACCTGCAGCTCGGTGTCCACGAAGTGCTGTCCCCGGCCCAGGTGGTCGAGCGGGTCAAACGCATCGTCAAGGCCAACGACCCGGTCGCCGTGGTGCTCGACTCCAAGTCGGTGGCCCGCGACCTGATCGGCGCGCGGCTACTCAAGGCGGACATCGAACCCGAGTTCGTCACCGCTCCCCTGGTCTCGGCGACGACGAACGGCTTCCTGCAGGCGGTCGACGACGAGGCGATCACGCACGACGGCAACGCCGAGGTGCGGGCAGGCCTGGAGGCCGCGCAGCTGCGTGAGATCGGCGAGTCGGGCGGTGTGGCGTGGTCCCGCAAGGCCGGAGGCCAGACCTCGCACCTGATCGTCCTGTCCTACGCGTTGTGGGGGCTCGGCCGGTTCCGTCCGGAGCCCGCGGAGCCGGTGAAGAAGACGACGGTCCGCGCGGTCAAGAGCCGCGCCGCCGGGTCGTCCTGGAACAAGTTGGCGTTCTGATCGACGGGAGGAGGTGACCGTGGCGAGTACCGAGAAGGGGCACGCGATTCCGTCGGCCGGCGGTGCCGGGATGTTCCTGGAGGAGAACTGGGACCTGCGGTGGCCGAACTCCAACCGCATCTACGCCAAGATGGCGCGCGAGGACGCGCAGGTCCGTTCCACTCTGGCGGCGGTGGAGCTGCCACCCCAGCGCACGACGTGGCGCATCGACCCGAACGGCGCCGACCCTGCGATGGTCCAGCTCGTATCGGAGGATCTGCGTCTGCCGGTCCTCGGTGACGACGGGCGGACCCCGCTCGCGGTGTCACCAGGTCACGCGTCGTGGAACGAGCATCTGGCCCACGCGATGAAGTACCTGACCTACGGGGTGTACTTCTTCGAGAAGGTGTACAAGACGATCGACGGCCGGGACCGGCTGTGGAAGATCGCGCCACGGCCACCGCTGACGATCCGCGAGATCAAGACGGACCCCGACGGCGGGCTGCGGTCGATCGTGCAGACCCCGGGCCCTGGCGGGAAGAAGCCGCACGAGATCGACGTCGACCGACTGCTGGTGTACGTCAACGACCCCACGGCTGGCTGGACTGGCCAGTCGCTGCTGCGTCCGGCGTACAAGCACTGGGTGATGAAGGACCAGTACCTCCGGTTGGAGGGGCAGGTGCTCCAGCGCAACGGCATGGGCGTGCCCGTGTACACCGCGGGCAGCCCGGAAAACCAGAAGGAGGTCGACGCCGGCCAGGAGATCGCCGAAGGGCTCACCGCTGGCGAACACTCGGGGGCGTCGCTTCCCTACGGTGCCAAGCTAGCGATCGAGGGGACGAAGGGCCAGCTGGTCTCGCCTCGCGAGGCGATCCTCTACCACGATCACGCGATCTCGAAAGCGGCCCTGGCGCACGTGCTCAACCTCGACGGCAAGGGCGGCTCCTATGCCCTTGCCGACACCCAGCTCGACATGTTCGAGCAGTCGCTTCAGACGACCGCTGAGTACGTGTCGATCACTGGAACCCGCTACCTGATCGAGCCGCTGTGCCGGGTGGCGTTCGACCTCGAGAACGAGCCGACGGCAGGGCCGTTCCCGAAGCTGACGTTCGACCCGATCGGCTCCAAGAAGGACCTGTCGCCAGGCGACCTGGCCATCCTCGTCCAGGCCGGGATCATCCTGCCCGACCGAGACCTCGAGGAGGAGGTCCGGCGTCGCGGGAACCTGCCCGGCAAGCGCCCGCTGAACGACCCCAACCGCGAGGAGACATCGCAGTGACTACGACGCACGATCTACGCACGCTGCTGCGGGAGGGGTTCGACTCTCCGGAGCAGTGGTACGCACTGAACCAGGCACAGAACAAGGCGTCGGCCGAGCTGCTGATCTACGACGTGATCGGGTGGTGGCCCAACGACGCCGAGACCCTGGCACGCGAGCTCAAGGCGCTCGAGGTCGACGAGATCACGGTCCGGATCAACTCCCCCGGCGGGTCCGCGTACGACGGGTTCGCGATCTACAACGCGCTGCGCTCGCACTCCGCGACGGTCACGACGGTGGTGGAGGGACTGGCGGCGTCGGCGGCCTCGATCATCGCTCTGGCTGGGGACAAGGTCGTGATGCGGCCCGCCTCGGAGCTGATGATCCACGAGGCGTGGATCGCGACCGCCGGCCCCGCCGAGGAGCTGCGCAAGATGGCGGACCGCCTGGACAAGATGAACGGGACCATCGCCGGGATCTACGCCGAGCAGGCGGGCACCCCGGCCGACATGTGGCGCGAGGCCATGCGGGTCGAGACGTGGTTCACCCCCGACGAGGCCCTCGAGGCTGGCCTGGTCGATGCGGTCGAGGACGGGAAGGTCGCGGCGGGTGCGAGCAACCACGCCGCGCTGCCGATCTTCAACTTCGCGAGCCGCGCGGCCGCTCCGCCACCCCACATCACAGCTTCCTCTGCGCAGGCGGAGGGGAAAAGGAAGGAGGGCAACGTGCCCACAATCCAGGACAAGCTCCGCCCGCTCGTCGGCCTGGCTGACGACTCCGATGACGACACGATCGTCAGCGCGGTCTCTGAGGCGCTCGATGAGCGCGCGGACGGAATCGACAGCGACCCCGGGTACGGCCCTCTGGTGGCCGCGCTCGGGTTGGAAGAGGACACCGACGCGTCCGAGGTGCTCGCCGCGGCCCTGACCGCGGTCACCACGCGCACAACCGTCGGCGAGGACGACGACGTCGTCACGGTCGACAAGGCCCGGTTCGACGAGCTAGTGGCCGCCGAGGCTGCCCTCGGCGACTACCAGGGGAAGGACGCCCAGGCCGAGGCCGAGCGCCTGGTGGACGAGGCGATCGAGGACGGCCGTCTCGCGGCGTCGTCCAAGGACCGCTGGGTCACCAAGATCCTCGACGACCCTGAGGACGCCAAGCCGCGGCTCGCGCAGATCGCCAAGGCGCGCATCCCGCGCAGCGAGATCGGCCGCGGAGAGCACGCCGACGACCAGCAGAACCCTGACGCCGCAGAGCGTCAGCAACTCACCCAGAAGGCTCGCGCGGCTGGCTACGGCCGTCGGCGCCTGGTCTGACCGAGGAACAGGAGAAAAGCAATGTCGAACCCCACATTCAGCACGGGGAACCTGACCCGCGAGGCCGGCGCCACCGTGGAGAAGTTCCGTCTCGTCCGTCTCGTCGACGGCAAGGTGCAGCACGCCACCGCCGACGCCCTCCCCTACGGCGCGGTCACCGAGGCCGCCGCCCCGGAGGCCGATCGCGAGGACAACTACCTCGCCCACGGCCTGCCCCGGGTGGTCCGGGTCCACGCCGCCCAGTGCGTCCTTCCGCTGGCCACCGACGGCACCGACTTCGCCGACGGCGACACGGTGTACGCCGCAGCAGACGGCAAGGTCGCCAAGACCGGCACCGTCGGCGTCGGCCTGGTCGATCGCGCCGAGTCCGGTGGCCTCGTCCGCGTCCACCTCTTCCACCCCGCCGGCACCGCCGTCGCGGGCGACTGACCCCGCCACGCCACAAGGAGAGCAAGAACATGGCAACTGAACTGACCTCCGCTTACGGCGGGGACAACCTGACCGTCTCGGACATGATGAAGGACCCGCTGTGGATCCCCGAGCGGGTCCTGGAGGAGCTCGAGGGTGCGTTCCTCGAGGAGGCGCTGTTCCGCAACGGCGGCACCAACGACGGCGTGGTCGCCTACCGCGAGGCCGCGGCCCCGTTCCTCAACGACGACCCCGAGGCGGTCGCCGAGTTCGCCGAGATCCCGATCTCGAACCTCAACCTCGGCAAGGCCCGCACCCTGGTCGGCATCAAGACCGCCCTCGGCATCGCAGTCTCGCGCGAGATGAAACGCGAGAACCGCGTCGACATGGTCACCCGGCAGCAGACCGCGCTGTCGAACACCATGCGCCGCAGCGGCGTGGATGCCTCCCTGGCCGCGTTCCGGGCCGCCGAGGTCCCCGACCTCACGGTCACCGCCGCGTGGGAGAACGACGCCGCGGACCCGATGCGAGACATTCGCCTGGCCAAGCGGATGATCGCCACTGCAAAGGACCCCGAGCGGGAGACAGCGCTCATGGGCTACCGCCCGGACGCGATCGTGCTCAACGAGGGCACCCTCGACGTGGCCCTATTCCACGAGAAGGTCCAGAAGTTCTACCAGGGCAACGCAGCCCTGGAGAACCCGATCTACACCGGCATCACTCCCGGAATCCTCGGCGGGTTGCGCGTGGTCGTCTCGGAGTTCATCCCCGAGGGAGAGGCGTACGTGATGGAGTCCGGCACCGCCGGCTTCATCTCCGACACCGACCCGCTCACCGTGACCCCGATGTACTCGCCCACCGGCGAGAACGGACACGGTGGCTCGACGCAGTCGTGGCGGATGGATGCGTTCCGCAAGCGCATCATCGCCGTGGACAACCCGCGCGCCGTGGTCCAGCTCGTCGGGATCGAGGCGTGATGAAAGTCCGTCTCACTACGTCTCGATGGGACCAGCGCACCGCGAAGGGCATCGTGCGACGCCGGCGAGGCGACCTGGTGTCGGTCAAGGACGACGTGGCCGATTGGCTGATTCGCTCCGGCGCGGCCGAGCTGGTCGGTCGTGCTCCTGCCCCGACTCCCGAGCAGTCCACCGGCCCCCAGGAGCCCCCTGCACCTGAGGACGTCATCGAGGGGCTCGACGGATCCGCCGATGACGCCGACGGTGGCCAGGGCGACGCGGACGGCGACGGCGGCAGCGACGGCGACGACGACGAAACCGAGGACGCAGGGGACGACGAGTCGGCCACCGCGCGGCCGGCGCAGTCGGCACCGAAGGCGGCCTGGGTCGCCTACGCGGTCTCCCGGGGCGTCCCGGCCAAGGAGGCCGAGGCGATGGACAAGCCGAAGCTGATCGCCCGGACCGCCTGACGAGGTCGAGGAGGCCGCGATGCTCGAAGACGATGTGATCGAACAGCTCGCGCCGCAGTCCGAGATCCTCGCGCGCATCCCGCGTCCTCTCGAGGAGGACGAAGGGGCCCGTGTCGGGAGCCTGATCCGTGACGCTGTCGAGGCGATCGCGGTGGAGTTCGACGACGCCGGCCGGGATCTGCTGGCCGACCTGGCCGCCGACGCCACCTCCCCGGTCCAGCCACTGCACTACAAGGTGAGGTGGGCGGTCCGGGAGATGGTGTCGGCGGCGGTGCTCATCGGCGAGAACACCGGCATGCGGTCGGTGACCTCGTCCACCGGTGCTCAGTCCGACGCGGTGACGTTCTCCGACGTCGACGCGGCGTCCTGGTCGGGGATCTCGGTCACCGACCGGATCCGGCAGCGGCTAGGTCTCCCGACCGGGGTGCGGCCTCGTGGACGGTTCCCCAGGCCCCCGAGGTGGCCGGAGGTGATGCTCGATGGTCGGCGCGGCTGCGAGTGGCCATGAGACTGTGACCGTCCTCGGCGGCACAGCCCGCACGGATCCGAAGGGCTACCCGATCCCGCCCACTCCGCCCCGGGAGATCCACGGCTGCACTGTGCAGCCGACGGTGATGGACCAGGACATCGGACGGGACCGGTCGGGGCAGGTGCTCGAGTTCAGGGTGCTTGCCCCCGCCGGCACGGTCATCACCTCGAAGGACCGCGTGATGATCCGGGGCCGCGAGTTCGCGGTCACGGCTGAGTCGTTCGACTGGTCGGTCAACCGCCGGCCAGCACTACGCCGCCACCGGCCGCGGGTGGAGTTCATCGCCAAGCGCGGTGAGGGGTGATGGCCGCTAAGCCTCGGGTCCGGCTCAACCGGTCTGGGGTCCTGGCGCTGATGCAGCGGGCTGGGCCCCCGCTGCTGAGGGAGAAAGCCGAGGCGGTGTGCGGCAGGTTGCGCGCCGCCGGATACCAGGCCGACTACGAGATGCGGCAGGACCGCAACGGCCGGCCCGTGGTCATGGTCGCACTCACCGAGGCCCGCGGACTCACCGCGCAGGCCAAGGACGGCGTCGTCACCAAGGCGGCCGCGATGGAGGGCCTGGACATCAACCGCTACTACATCAGGTGAGGGGGCGCGGCGTGGCTGACGGGATGCAAGTCGACGGCGCCGAGCGTGTTCTGGACTTCCTCATCGACCGGGTGGAGGGCGCGACGGTGCGCTCCGATCTGCCGGACGGGTGGTCGTCTGCTGACGGGGTGGCGGTCACCGTCACCTCGGATGCGACGTCGTTCTCCGACCGCGTGGCCACCCGTGAGGCGGTGCGCGTGGCCGTGTACTCGGCCTATCGACCGATCGCCCGTCGCGCCGCGTCGCAGCTCGACGCGGCACTCATCCGGCCCGGCGCCATTCGCGGGCTGCTCATCCGGCCCGGTGCCGGGCTCATCATCGCTCGGGACGACAAGCTCGAGTGCTTCCTCGCGGCGTTCACGGTCCTCGTGAACGCCTCACGCAACTAAGGAGACGCCATGTCTGCACCCACCCCCTACCGCCGCAACGCCGACAACGTCCGCTTCTGGGACGACGCCGAGGTGTACTACTCCCCCGACCCGGACGCCAAGGTCAACGCCGACGGCACGTTCGGCGACGCCTGGGCCTCGACCGGGTTCCTCAACGCCGGCGCCGACCTCGGCCAGGAGCGCGACACCGAGCGCCAGGAGGCCGAGGGCTTCGGCGGACGCCTGCTCAAGACCCGCCAGCGGTTCAAGAAGGACACCTGGGCGTTCACCGCCGCGGAGGACAACGAGACAGTCCACAAGCTGATGTGGCCGAACTCGCCGTACATCGTCGACGGCACCGGCGTCCTGCGGGTGCCGCGCGACGCCGAGGGCGTGTTCGCCCGCAAGCTCGTCGACGCCGACGGCGCGATCACCATCGACGTCACCCGCGCGATGGCCTCCTGCTACCCGAGCAACCTCAACAACGCCGACGGCGGGCACCAGACCCGCGAGTTCACCGTCGAGGTCCGCCCGGACGAGGACAACGCCCTCTACGACCGGTTCCACAAGTCGGCCAGCGAGGACGCGCTCGAGCCCCTGGAGGTCATCCGCATCGAGGCCGCCGGCACCGGCGGCGGCGGCGAGTAGGTCCGCCACACAGACCGCACCCCGGTCGGCCGGATTGGTGATCCCCACCGGCCGGGGTGCGCCCTTCGGGGCAACCACCCAAGGATCACCACCCGATGCCCCGCGACTGCTCGCGGGGCATCGCCCATCTCAGGAGGATCACCATGACCACCACGACCGCCAAGAAGACCGCCGCGCGCAAGGCGCCGGCGAAGAAGGCCACCAAGCCCGTCGCGACGAAGGCGACCGTGAAGGGCCCCGCGCCCACGCCCGCCGAGGTCGACGCCAAGAACAACGACGACACCGGCGAGGAGGACTCGACGACGATCACCATCGAGGTGGAGATCAACGGCACCGAGATCGAGCTCGAGCTGCCGGCCGCGTTCGAGGACGCCGACCCCGACGCGATCGTCTACATGGAGCAGGAGAAGCCGACCGCGGCGTTCAAGGCGCTCATCGGTGACGACAACTGGACCACCCTGAAGCGCCTCGGGTGGACCGCCCGCGACTTCCGGTCGGTCGTCGACGCGTGGAAGGGGGCTGTGGGGCTGGGAAACGGCTAGGGCTGCTCCGGCACATCAGGGAGCACGAGGATGCGGTCGAAGCCGACTTCGAGCGCTACTACCCGAGGGTGGACTACCTCGACCGCTACCGCCGTGACTTCCGCGGCCGTCCGATGCTGTCGCTGCGCCGGCTCCTGCTCCTGGTGGATCACCTGCCGCAGGAGTCGGCGTTCGCAAGCGCCCTCGCCGAGCGACACCCCATCAGCGGTGAGCAGGCCGCCACGTACGCGGTGTGGTCGGCCCTGACGGGCAAGCAGCACCCGTATCTGGACGACCTGAAGAACCGCCGCGAGCGCGAACGCAAGGCGGCGTTGATCCGCGAGCGCCGCGCGTCGACCGCCGCCCAGAACCGCCGCTACATG
>NZ_JAALDZ010000151.1:0-16314 GCF_014145125.1 Dietzia sp. CQ4
CGCGCCCTCCGCCGCCTCCCGGCCCGCCGACGCCCCTGCCGCGTCCCAGCCCGCCGCGACTCCTCCGGCGGACGAGCCGGCCGCCGAGGACAAGTCGGTCGAGAAGCAGGCGGCAGAGAAGGCGCCGTCGGAGAAGATCGATCCCATCAAGGTCGAGCGCGTTCCGGCGGGCCCGACACCGCCCCCGGGCGCCGTGAAGTTCGTCAAGAAGTTCCTCGCCCGCCATGGCGGCGCGGCCGATCTCGTCCTGCAGCCCACCGGTCGGACGGGGATCCGTCTGACGTTCGTGGGCGCCGACGGGGTCATGGACGACTACATGGTCGACACCCTCGCCGAGGCCGAGGCCGTGCGCGATTCGGTTCCCGGGCTCACCGGTTCGGACTGGACCCGTGAACTGGTCTCCCATACCGATGTGCCCGCGGGCCACTGGAAGCGCATGGCCGGCTCCGGATCCCTGCTCTGAGACCCCGGTAGGACGAGAACGGCCCCGCCACGGCGGGGCCGTTCCGCATTCGCGTCAGGCGGGCCCTGCCGCCGGCCGGACTACGCGGGCCGCGGACTCCCGTCCGCCCGGTCCCTGATGACCGCCGAGGCCCAGAGTGCGCCGGTCACGGCGGTGATGGCCCCCGCCAGCGTCACGTGCAGGACCACCAGCATCTCGGGCACCCCCAGCTGGTACTGGGTGATCCCCACGACGGCCTGTGCCGCGATCAGCGCGATGAGGATCAGGCAGCGCCGGATGGCCGGTCCCTGAGCGCGCAACGCGAGAAGACCGAACGCCAGCCCGATGAGCAGGCAGACGTACCCGACCATCAGTTCGGCATGGAAGTGGACCAGCCACTGGATCGGCATCTGGAGGCGGTCGGCGGCCTCGATGCGGGCGTCACCGGCGTGGGGCCCGGCCCCGGTGACCATGGTGCCGGTGACCAGCACACCGGCCAGGAGCACCGCGGACAGGACGATGAGCCAGGACAACGGCGGGGGCAGGACACGGCGGGCGGGGGCGTCGTCGGCCTCCCCGATCCGGACGAACAGGACGGCCGCGAGCCAGGCCAGGATCATGGACGGGAGCAGATGGAGCGCGACGGTCCACCACACCAGGCCGGCCAGGACCGTGATGCCCCCGATCACCGCCTGCGCCAGGATCCCCGCGGGCATCGCCCAGGCGAGCACCTTGAGCCCGCGGCGACGGCCGGCACGATGGATCGCGAGCAGCAGGGCCGCCGCGATCGCGACCAGCACGAAGGTCAGGAGCCGGTTGCCGAACTCGATCGCCTGGTGCAGCGCGGGTCCGGCGCCGGCGACGGGCACGAAACTGTCCTGGTTGCACCGCGGCCACGTCTCGCAGCCCAGCCCCGAGGCGGTCACCCGAACGGTGACCCCGGTGGTCATGATGCCGATCTGGGCGAAGACGTTGGCCAGCGCGAGGCCCTTCTGCAGCCGGATCGACGGCATCGGCAGACGGGACAACGGTCCCGTCGGTCCGGGGGGTTCGCTCGTGGCATGGCTGCCGGGGTTCGGGGCGTGCGAAGTCGAGGTCACGCCCCCGATTCTAGGCGGGCGCGCAGACGGCTCCGCGATCAGGTGAAGGAGAAGTGCCGCACGGCCAGTCCGGCGCAGACCGCGGTCCACCCGGCCAGGACCAGGGCCGCCACGGCGGGGAACCCTCCGTCGATCGCCGTGACCAGTGCGCTGGTCAGCGCGTACGACGGGACGACGACGAGGAGGTCGTGCAGCCACCCGGGCAGGGTCGCCACACCGATCGCCAGCCCGGCCGCGCCGATGAGGACGAACCAGATGAGGTTGGCCAGTGCCAGCACGACCTCGGCCCGCAGGGTCCCCCCGAGGAGGAGCCCCATCGAGGAGAACGCGACCGATCCGAACGCGATCATCACCGCGCCCACCGCCAGCCCGGCCGCTCCGGGGCGCCAGCCGAGCCCGGCCGCGATCGCACCGAGCAGGACAGCCTGGCCGGCCACCAGGATCAGCGTGGCGAGGATCTTGCCGCCGATGATGACGGCCGGTGGGAGCGGGGTCCCGCCGAGTCTCTTCAGCGCGCCGTAACGACGGTCGAAGCCGACGGCGATGGCCTGTCCGGTGAACGCGGTACCCATGACGGAGAGGGTCAACACCGCCGTGATCGCGTAGTCGATCCTCGGTTGTGGGATCGAACCGAACTCGATCGCGGTGAGCGCGAACAACACGGCCACGGGGATCACCAGGGCGACCAGGAGCTGCTCACCGTTGCGCAGGAACAGTGTCAGCTCCATCCGGGTCTGCGACGCGGCCATACGGAGGAGGGGGGCGGGTGCGGACGGGCGGGCGAACGTGCCCGGCGCGAAGCGGTTGGCGCCGGTCTGGGTGTCGGTCATCGCAGGTCCCGTCCGGTCAGGTCGAGGAATACCTCTTCGAGGCTCCTGGCGCGGGTGGCCAGGGAGGTGAGCTGGACGTCGGCCTTCTCGAGCGCGGCACAGAGGGTGGTCATGAGTTCGGGGGAGACCGGGCCGTGGACCTCCAGGACCCCCGCCGCGGACCCCGTGGTCACCGTGTGGTCCGGACCGATCGCATCACTCAGGAGACCCGGGGAGGCCTCACCGTCGACGACCAGGGTCACGCCTTCGGACGTCCCCGCCCGGGCGAGCTCGGCCGGCGAGCCGGCGGCCACACGGCGGCCGTGGTCGATGATCACGACCTCGTCGGCCAGGGCGGCGGCCTCGTCCATGAGGTGGGTCGTCAACAGGACGGCGGCACCGTCGCGACGCAACGCCCCGACCAGGTCCCACACGGCCCGCCGGGACTGCGCGTCGAGACCTGCGGTGGGCTCGTCGAGGAACACCAGCTCAGGTCGGCCGATGACCGCGATGGCGAGCGAGAGTCGCTGCTGCTGGCCGCCGGACAGACGCCGGTAGGGGGTCGAGACGTGGTCGCTGAGCCCGAGTTCGGCGAGGAGCCAGTCCGGGTCGAGGGGGTCCGCGTAGTACGAGGCGACAAGACGGACCATCTCCCCGACACGCGCCGCGGGGTACGCCCCGCCACCCTGCAGCATCATACCGATCCGGCTGCGGACCCGCTGACGGTCGGACACCGGGTCGAACCCCAGCACCCGGAGGGATCCACCGTCAGGCCGGAGGAATCCCTCGCAGACCTCGACCGTAGTGGTCTTGCCGGCGCCGTTGGGACCGAGGAGCGCCATCACCTCACCGCGGTCCAGTCGGAGGTCCAGACCGGCCACGGCCGTGGTCTCCCCGAACCTCTTGACGAGTCCCTCGACGTGGAGCGCGGGGGAGTCGGTGCGTGAGGTCACGGGAGCATTCTAGGCCGCGTCGACTACCGGAAGCGCAACAGCCCCGGCCAGCGGAACATCGCGATCAGCAGGACCGTCACGGCCACGACGGTGGCCACCCACGCCTGGACGGTGACGAACGGCGGCAGGCCCGCACCCGGCGGGAGGGTGAAGCAGGCGAGCACCGCGCTGACCGCCACGACGGGGATCCGGAACTCCATCCGCGAGGCCCATGCCGCGAGCGGGATCAGCGCCCACAGGACATACCAGGGCTGGACGACGGGGAAGCACAGGACGATGGCCGCCATCGACACCCCGAGGCCGCCGACCGGGTCGATCCGCCCGGCGGAGACCGCGAACAGCATCCTGACGGTGAACACGCCGGCGATCACGAGCGCCGCGGTCTGCACCATCACCAGGATCTGGGCGGTGTGGTCACCCAGTCCGAGGTACTGCCCGATCCCGCCGACGATCACCCCCAGAGCAGTGGGCGGTGAGAGCCAGCTGCGTAGGGACGTGGCCGCTCCGAGCTTCGTGATCCACCCGAGGCCCGAG
This sequence comes from Dietzia sp. CQ4, assembly GCF_014145125.1. Lineage (NCBI taxonomy): Bacteria > Bacillati > Actinomycetota > Actinomycetes > Mycobacteriales > Dietziaceae > Dietzia > Dietzia sp. CQ4. The sequence goes on from NZ_JAALDZ010000151.1 coordinate 3,839, forward strand.
GAGGTCGCGAGCATGGCCAGTCCGGTGGTGGCCCCGCTGATGACCACCATCACCAGCGCCGCCCGCACGGTGGCGAGATACCCGCCACCCCAACGACGGGCGAGCGCCATCCCGACGAAACCCAGGGCGACGACGGTGGGCAGTTTCACCAGCGCCGACCCGGTGACCAGGACGGTCCCCACGACGAAGAGAACCGTGGTCCGACGGCCGGACTCCGGGGAGTCCACCGCGCGGAGGGCCAGCACGAGCCCGACGGCAAGCAGCCCCATCATGAGCGACTCGGAATGGATCCCGGACACCAGGTGGAACAGCACGAGCGGGTTGGCCACCGCCAGCCAGAGCGCCGCCACGTCCGACACCCCGCAGTACTCCGCCAAGCGTGGGACAGCCCAGCCCAGCATGAGGATCCCGATGATGGCGACCACCCGGTGCAGGATCGTGCCGGCCACCACGTCGTCCCCCGTGAGCGTGTGGATCACCTTCTGCACGCCGAGGAACAGGGGGCCGTACTGGTTCGGCGTGTCCCGCCAGATGTCCGGGACGTTGACCGTCAAGGCGTGGGAGGTGCCCAGCGCCGACACGGGACCCAGCGCGTACGGGTCGTCGAGTGTGTTGCCGATCGCGCCCTGGGCCAGATAGCTGTAGACGTCCTTGCTGAACATGGGCGGGGCCAGCGCGAGCGGCAGCGCCCACGATGCGATGATGCGGTCGAGTGTGGCCCTGTCGATGCGGCCGCTCAGCCGTCCCCGGCGATCCCGGCCGAGGACGTACGGGGCGAGCAATAGCCAGCAGAGCGTCACCACCACCATCCCGGTCATGACCACGGTCATGGAGGACTGCTGCACCCTGAGCCACAAGCCGAACAACCGCTCGCCCGCGACGGGGTTCTGCAGGACCGGCAGGGCGCCGGCGCCCAGGGCACCCACCGCCATCGCGACGGCCGCGGTGGTGCCGATCCTGCGGATCCGACGGAGTCGGGCCAGTTCAGCCGACGGTGGGGCCCCGGTGAACCGTTCCTCGGTGTGGAGTCGGGCGGTGACCGACCCCGCGCCGCGTACCGGGAACCTGGGTGCCACTGACCTCAGCCTCTCTCCACAGTGGGTGTCGCAGGTCACATTCCGACGGCACCGCCGGACTCACCGGGGGGTGGGAATATTTCCGTCACGGAAGTGTTGCGTAATATGAGGTGGTGCGTCCCGCACGGGGCGCACCGAGCATAGCCGGAAGGGAGTGGCAGATGAGCGTGCAGCACGCGTACGAGAGCAGCACGCGGCCCGACACCCGCTCGGCCGTCCGTGAACTCCTGCTGGAACGAGGAGCGCTGACCGCCGTAGAGATCGGACGAGAGCTCGGGCTGACCGCTGCCGGTGTCCGCCGACATCTGGACCAGTTGGTCGAGTCCGGCGAGGTCGAGGCCACCCGGACCCGCCCGGCCGGCACCCGCGGTCGGCCGGCCAAGGCGTTCCAGGTCACCGCGACGGGCCGCCGGTCCGCGCAGCACGGGTACGACCACCTGGCGGTGGAGGCCCTGTCCGCCCTGCGACGCGTCGGCGGAACCGCGGCCGTCGCGGACTTCGCCCGCCAGCGCGTCCGCTCGGTCATCGGACACGTCCGGCCCGCCGAGGGGCCGCAGGACGTCGAGCGTGCGGCGACGGACATCGCCGTCGCCCTCTCGGATTCGGGATATGCCGCGTCGATCGAGGACGCCGGATCAGGCCTCCAGATCTGCCAGCACCACTGTCCGGTGTGGAACGTCGCGTCCCAGTTCCCGGAACTCTGCGAGGCCGAGCAGGAGGTGGTGGCCGAGATCGTGGGCACCCACGTCCAGCGCCTCGCCACCATCGCCGGCGGAGACTGCGCCTGCACCACGAACATCCCCACGGGGATGGTGACCGCCGGTGACCTGGCGGCGACCATCCCCGCAGCGGCCGGCGCAGACGCGTCGGTTCCGACCCCCGAAAGGACTGTGCGATGACCATCACCCCAGATCAGGTGACGGCCGACGTCACCGTGCACGAGCCGACCACCGATGAGGAGCGGATCGCCTCGATCGGTCAGTACAACTACGGTTGGCACGATTCCGACTCCGCCGGTGCCACAGCCCAGCGCGGCCTCTCGGAGGCCGTGGTGCGTGACATCTCCACCAAAAAGAGCGAGTCCGAGTGGATGCTCGCCAAGCGACTCAAGGCGCTGGCGACGTTCTACAAGAAGCCCATGCCCGGATGGGGTTCGGACCTGTCGGGGATCGACTTCGACAACATCAAGTACTTCGTGCGGTCCACCGAGAAGCAGGCCACCTCGTGGGAGGACCTGCCGGAGGAGATCAAGAACACGTACGACAAGCTCGGCATCCCGGAGGCGGAGAAGCAGCGTCTGGTCGCTGGCGTCGCGGCCCAGTACGAGTCCGAGGTGGTCTACCACCAGATCCGCGAGGACCTCGAGAGCCAGGGTGTCATCTTCATGGACACCGACACCGCACTCAAGGAGCACCCTGAGTACTTCGAGGAGTACTTCGGTTCCGTGATCCCGGCCGGTGACAACAAGTTCTCCGCCCTCAACACCGCTGTGTGGTCGGGCGGCTCGTTCATCTACGTCCCGCCGGGTGTCCAGGTGGACATCCCGCTGCAGGCCTACTTCCGCATCAACACCGAGAACATGGGCCAGTTCGAGCGCACGCTCATCATCGTCGACGAGGGTGCCTACGTGCACTACGTCGAGGGGTGCACCGCGCCGATCTACAAGTCGGACTCGCTGCACTCGGCCGTGGTCGAGATCGTCGTCAAGAAGGGCGGCCGCTGCCGCTACACGACCATCCAGAACTGGTCGAACAACGTCTACAACCTCGTCACCAAGCGCGCCCGGGCCGAGGAGGGCGCCACCATGGAGTGGATCGACGGCAACATCGGCTCCAAGGTGACCATGAAGTACCCGGCGGTCTGGCTCACCGGCGAGCACGCCAAGGGCGAGGTCCTCTCCGTGGCGTTCGCGGGGGAGGGTCAGCACCAGGACACCGGCTCGAAGATGCTGCACCTGGCGCCCAACACCTCCTCGAACATCGTCTCCAAGTCGGTGGCGCGAGGCGGCGGTCGCTCCGCGTACCGCGGGTTGATCCAGATCAACGCCGGTGCGAAGGGATCCAAGTCGAACGTCGAGTGCGACGCGCTGCTGGTGGACAACATCAGCCGGTCCGACACGTACCCCTACATCGACATCCGCGAGAACGACGTGACCCTGGGTCACGAGGCCACCGTCTCCAAGGTTAGCCAGGACCAGTTGTTCTACCTCATGAGCCGCGGACTGGCCGAGGACGAGGCGATGGCCATGATCGTGCGCGGATTCGTCGAGCCGATCGCCAAGGAGCTCCCCATGGAGTACGCCCTCGAGCTCAACCGCCTGATCGAACTCCAGATGGAAGGATCGGTGGGCTGACCGCCATGACCGACACCACTTCACCCACCACCGGAACCGGCCCCACCCCGGTGACGGATCGCTACGGCATCCCCGTCACCGCCACCAAGGGCGACCAGTTCTCCTCCTTCGACGTCGGCGCGTTCGAGGTCCCGAGCCACAAGGACGAGATCTGGCGCTTCACCCCGCTCAAGCGGCTGCGCGGGATCCATGACGGATCGCGCGTCACGGCCACCGGGAGCCTGCTCGTCTCCGTCGCCGAGCGTGACGGACTGACGGTCGAGAGCGTCGGGACCGACGACAAGCGGATCGGCGAGGCCGGGGCACCCCGCGACCGCGTCGCCGCGCAGGCGTTCGGTTCCGTCGACACCGCGACGGTGCTGACCGTCGCCAAGGAGACCGTCCTGGCCGACCCCGTGTATGTGACGGTCGACGGACCGGGGGAGGGCGAGCTGGCCTACGGCCACGCCCAGATCCGCCTGGAGCCGTTCGCCAACGCCACCTTCGTGGTGGACCAGCGCGGCGGGGGGACGATCGCCGAGAACGTCGAGTTCATCGTCGGCGACTCGGCCCACCTCGAGGTGGTGCTCATCCAGGACTGGGATGACGACGCGCTGCACATGGCCAATCACCACCTGCAGGTCGGTCGCGACTCGACCCTCACCTACACCGCGGTGACCTTCGGTGGCGAACTCGTCCGGATCGCGCCACTGGCGACGTTCACGGCCCCCGGGGGCACGGTGAACATCAACGGTCTGTACTACGCGGACGACGGCCAGCACATCGAACACCGGTTGCTCGTCGACCACTCTGTACCCCACTGCACCTCGCGGGTCCTCTACAAGGGCGCTCTGCAGGGCGATGCGTCGTCGAACCTGCCCGACGCCCACACCGTGTGGATCGGCGAGGTCCTCATCCGCGCCGCCGCCGAGGGGACCGACACCTACGAGATGAACCGCAACCTCGTCCTCACCGACGGGGCCCGCGCGGATTCGGTGCCGAACCTCGAGATCGAGACCGGTGAGATCGCCGGCGCCGGCCACGCCAGCGCGGTGGGACGATTCGACGAGGAGCACCTGTTCTACCTCATGTCCAGGGGTATCGCCGAGGACGTCGCCCGGCGCCTGGTCGTCCGTGGCTTCTTCGGAGAGGTGATCAACCGCATCGGCGTGCCGGAGGTACGTGAGCGGATCGCCGAGGCCGTCGAGCTGGAACTGCAGTCCTCCGGGATCTGATCCCAGACCCCCGAGAGACCACCCCCGAAGACTTCAAGAAGATTGCGAGCACACCAATGACCATTCTCGAGATCAAGGGCCTGACCGCCCGCGTCGCGGCAACGGCCGACTCGGCCGAGACCGTCGACATCCTCAAGGGCGTCGACCTGACCATCGAGTCGGGGATGACCCACGCCATCATGGGCCCCAACGGCTCCGGCAAGTCGACCCTCGCCTACGTCATCGCCGGCCACCCCAAGTATGAGGTCACCGGCGGGACCGTCACGCTCGACGGCGAGGACGTCCTGTCGATGGAGGTCGACGAGCGCGCCCGCGCCGGCCTGTTCCTGGCCATGCAGTACCCGACCGAGATCCCCGGGGTCTCGACCGCCAACTTCCTGCGCACCGCGGCCACCGCGGTCCGGGGCGAGGCACCCAAGTTGCGGCACTGGGTCAAGGAGGTCAAGGAGGCCATGTCCGACCTCGACTTCGATCCGGCCTTCTCCGAGCGCAGCGTCAACGAGGGCTTCTCCGGCGGCGAGAAGAAGCGCCACGAGATCCTCCAGCTGGATCTGCTCAAGCCCAAGATCGCCGTGCTCGACGAGACCGACTCCGGTCTCGACGTGGACGCGCTGCGCGTGGTGTCGGACGGCGTGAACCGCTACCGGTCGGAGGAGAACGGCGGAATCCTCCTCATCACGCACTACACCCGCATCCTTCGGTACATCACGCCCGACCGCGTCCACGTCTTCGTGGACGGCCGGATCGCCGCCTCCGGTGGGGCGGAGTTGGCGGACGAGCTCGAGGCCGAGGGGTACGAGAAGTACCTCACGCCCGCGAACGCCTGATCGGACAGCTGGGAGAACATGACCTCGACCCTCGACATCACGGCCGTCCGCTCGGATTTCCCGATCCTGCAGCGGACGGTCCGTGACGGAAAGCCCCTGGTCTACCTGGATTCCGGGGCGACCTCGCAGCGCCCGATCCCGGTACTCGACGCGGAGCGGGACTTCCTCCTGAGCTCCAACGCGGCCGTCCACCGGGGCGCACACCAACTGGCCGAGGAGGCCACCGACGCCTACGAGGACGCGCGCGCCGCGATCGCCGGGTTCGTCGGGGCCGATGTGGACGAGCTCGTGTTCACCAAGAACGCCACCGAGGCGCTCAACCTCGTCGCCTTCGCGCTCGGGGACGACCGATTCGGTCCGTACTCCGTGGGCCCGGGTGACGAGGTCGTGATCAGCGAGCTCGAGCACCACGCCAACCTGGTGCCCTGGCAGGAGTTGTGCCGCCGCACCGGTGCCACGCTGAAGTGGTACGGCGTGACCGACGACGGACGGATCGATCTCGATTCTCTCCGGCTGACCGACGCGGTCAAGGTCGTCGCGCTGACCCATCAGTCCAACGTCACCGGCGCGGTGACCGACGTGGCGCGCGTCGTCGAGGCCGCGAAGGCGGTGGGCGCGCTCGTCGTGTTGGACGCGTGCCAGTCCGTCCCGCACATGGCCGTGGACTTCCACGGACTCGGGGTGGACTTCGCCGCGTTCTCCGGACACAAGATGCTCGGTCCCACCGGCATTGGCGTGCTCTACGGACGTCGGGAGCTGCTCCGGGCCATGCCGCCGGTGCTCACGGGCGGATCGATGATCTCCACCGTGACCATGGAGAAGTCGACCTACGCCGACCCGCCCCAGAGGTTCGAGGCCGGCGTGCCGATGGTGTCGCAGGCCGTGGGCCTCGCCGCCGCCGTGCGCTACCTCGAAAGCGTGGGGATGGAGACGGTCGCCCGTCACGAGGAGTCGCTCACCGCGGCCACCCTCGAGGCCCTCGGCCAGATCCCCGGCATCCGGATCGTCGGTCCCCGTGACATGGTCGCGCGGGGCGGTGCCGTCTCCTTCGTGGTCGACGGCGTCCACGCCCACGACGTGAGCCAGGTCCTGGACGACGACGGTGTCGCGGTACGGGTGGGACATCATTGTGCGTGGCCGCTGCACCGCCGACTGGGCGTGCAGTCCACGGTCCGGGCCTCGTTCGCGCTGTACAACACCCTCGACGAGGTCGAGGTGCTCGCCCGGTCGCTGCGCCGGGCCCAGCAATTCTTCGGAGTGGGAGGTGCGCGGTCGTGAAGCTCGAACAGATGTACCAGGAAGTCATCCTGGACCACTACCGACACCCGCACCACAGCGGGTTGCGGGAGCCCTTCGGGGCCGAGGTGCATCACGTCAACCCGACCTGCGGCGACGAGCTGACGCTGAGGTTGCAACTCTCCGACGACCGGTCGACGATCGAGGACGTGTCCTACGACGCGCAGGGGTGCTCGATCAGCCAGGCGTCCACCTCGATGATGGCCGACCTCATCGTCGGCCGCACGGTGTCGGAGTCCCTCGAGGCCTACGACGCCTTCCACGAGATGATCTCGTCCCGCGGGAAGCACGAGGGCGACGAGGAGATCCTCGACGACGCCGTCGCCCTGTCCGGGGTGTCCCGATACCCGGCGCGCGTCAAGTGCGCGCTGCTGGGCTGGATGGCATACAGGGACGCTCTCGGCCGACAGACCGAACAGCATCAGGAGTGAGTGACATGACCGAGCAGATGACCCCGGCCAACGACCCGTCGGTCGACGACGCGACGTCGGCGGAGGAGAACGCGACCGCGGCGGGCACCGTCTACAACGGCGAATTCCGCCCCGACCCCAATCGCCCCGAGCAGTCGGAGGAGGACCTCGCGTTGGTCGCCGACCTCGAGGAGGCCATGCGCGACGTGGTCGATCCCGAGCTCGGGATCAACGTGGTGGACCTCGGGCTGGTCTACGACATCTGGGTCCGCCCGGGGGAGACCGAGGGGTCCACCATCGCGCGCGTGGACATGACGCTGACCTCCGCGGCCTGCCCGCTGACCGACGTGATCGAGGACCAGGCCCGAAGCGCGGTGGTGGGTTCCGACCTGGCCAACGACCTCGAGCTCAACTGGGTGTGGATGCCGCCGTGGGGTCCGCAGATGATCACGGACGACGGCCGGGAACAGCTCCGGGCGATCGGCTTCACGGTCTAGCCGCCTGCGGGAGGACCGCCAGCGACCTCCCGGGGTCGCTGGCGGTTCTCCGGGTGTTTACCCTGGCCGCATGGCCCCACCCGCGGATGACATACCGACCGGAGCGCCACCGGACCACGATCGAGACCCGGGGGTAGCCGGCTATCGCCTGTCCCGGGCGGCCAGGTGGCTACTGCTGCCCTCGGTTCTCCTGGCGCCGCTGTCCGGGATCCTGTACGTCGTGGTCCGATCCACCGGGAGCTACGAGCGGGATCACGGGTGGAACCTGCTGTGGAGCGCGTTCGACATCGGGGGCGAGGGGAACATCGCGGTCTGGTTCGCGGCCACGATGTGGCTGCTCGTCGCCGCGCTGGCCGCGCTGGCAGCCCTCACCTCTGATCGGTTCCGGGCGTCGTGGTGGCTGTTCTCCACCGTGGCCGTCACCGCCTCGGCCGACGAGGCGGCGCAGCTCCACGAGCGACTCTTCTATTTCGGTGACCGCCTGGCGCCGGCGGTGCCGGGGGATCTCCACTACAGCTGGGTCATCCCCGGGACCGCCATCGCGCTGGTGGTCGCCGCGCTCCTCATCCGCCTGGTCCTCGCCCTCCGAACCCGGGTGACGGTCGGGCTGATCGGCTCCGCGGTGGTGTTCCTCCTCGGAGCGCTGGTCATCGAGTCAATCTCAGGGATCGTGGAACGCGACCAGGGGATGTCCGACCTGTATGTGGCGATCATGTACGTCGAGGAGACCTTCGAACTGATCGGTGTGGCGTGGGCCGCGATCGCGCTGGCCTCGATGTTCCGCCTGACCCGCATTCCCGGGGCACTCGCCCTCACCTTCGACGGATTCTCCCCGTCGCCGGGTGATGCGGGGCCGGGGCGCCGAGTCTCGGGTTAGCCCGATCGAGCACCGACGGCGGGACGGGGGCGCCGCCGGACGACGGCGGCGATCATCCCCACCTTGTCCCGTGCGGGCATGATCACCCACATGTCCCACATCGCCAGCGCCAGCTGGTACGAGGGGCTCGCGCCGTCGAGGAACCACCGCTGGCGACGAGCGTCGATCCGGCCGAACGCGCCGAACAGTTGCCTCAGGGTCCGGGCGTCGGCGCGCAGGAGAACGCGGAGCCCGATCCTGTGCAGCGCGGTGCTCGCGGGGGACCGGGGCGCCGGGATCGGGAATCCGGTGCCGAGGGCGTGCACCGCGCCGGGGACCGCCGCCAGCATCGAGGCCACCGAATACCCCGTCGCCGCGTGGCCGTGTCCCCCGGCGGTGCCGAAGGCCTCGATCCGGGGGGCTCCGGACCCACCACCTCGGGGCAGGAGCGGGATCCGCACCCGCTCCACCTCGAGCGGCGCATCGATGGCCGACCGCGCGACCCCGCGTCGCAGGAGCCTCGACCGCAGCCGGGCCGCGAGGTCGACGGGATCCGGTGCGGGCAGCCCCGCCAGACACGTCTCCTCCACCAGGACCCTGCCGGCACCCAGGGGTATCGCGTACAGGAAGCTCGGGCCGAGTTCGTCGTCGTCGTGGTCCGTCCGCCAGTCCATGAACAGCGCCGGATCACCAGCGAGGGCGGGGGCGGCGTCCTCCGCGTCCAGGACGATCCCGTAGGCGGTCTGGAGGGGCCCTCGGTTGGCGGAGCCACCGGCGCCGCGGCAATCCACCACGCGGTGCGCCCGGGCGGTCAGTGCAGGCAACGCGGCATCGTCGACGGCCGTGGTCTCGACGGTCACGCCGGCTCCGAGAGGCAGTGCCTCGCGCAGGGCGTCGTTGTCGAGCACGCTGTAGGCCCGGTCCACCACGGCCCGGTCGGGGGAGTAGTGCACCGGCGCGTGGACGGAGTGTGCCAGGACGTCGACACCGCACGACGCCACCGAGAGCCACGGGGGGAGCTGGTCGGCCCACAGGGAGAGCGTCTGGCGCCACGGCGCGTCCGGTTTCGGATCGATCGCGAGGACGCTCAGGCCCGCGGCGGCGCAGCGGGAGGCGAGCGCGCGGCCGGCCGGTCCCAGACCGACGACGGCGACGTCGTAGAGAGCAGCCCCCGTAGCATCCATCACGACAGACAGTACCGCCGACGAGAGGACGTGGACGTGCCGGGAGCGTTCTACCACCAGGTCGCCGAGGGCCGATTCGAGTCCTCACCGTTGACGGCCGGTCCGTGGTCGCCGGACTCACAGCACGCCGGCCCGCCCAGCGCGCTGCTGGTGCGGGCCATGGAGCGGTTCGAGCGGCGGCCCGGGGTGCGGCTGTCCCGGGTCTCGGTCGACGTCCTCGGCCCGGTGCCCGTGGCGGACCTGGAGATCGAGGTGCGCACCGTCCGGCCCGGCCGCAGCGTGGAGCTGCTCGAGGCCACCGCCTCCGCAGGCGGGCGGCCCGCCCTGGTGGCCCGCGGATGGCGGATGCGGTCGACTCCGGAGGACTTCCCGGTGCACGGCGACCACACCGGTCCCGAGGTGCCGGACGCCCCGCGCGAACGGGGGGCGATGATGTCCTTCGCGTACGCGGACGGATACCTGTCCGTGGTGGACTTCTCCTTCGACCACGGCGACGGGGACGCCCTGGGGCCGGCCCGCGCGTGGGGACGGAGCCGGCTCGACCTGGTCGACGGCGAGTCGATGACCGGGTGGCAGCACACGATCCTGGTGGCGGACTCGGCGAGCGGGATCTCCCTGGCCACCGACCCGCTCACGCATCCGGCGGTCAACTGCGACCTGGTGGTCTCCCTGCACCGGGAACCGGAGCCGGGGTGGGTGCATCTGGACTCCGAGACGGTGGGCGGCCCCGGTCGCGGCGTCATCACGGACACGCTCCTGTCCGACGACCGGGGACGGATCGGCCGCAGCGTCCAGAACCTGTACGGGCGCAGGGCCGGATGAGAGCATGGCCGCGTGAGGGCGCGGTCGGGGTGACGGGCGGATCCGGGCCGAGCGGAGACCCAGGTCACCGGACTCGTCCCGCGTGTCGCACCGCAGGTAGAGTGGCTGGTCGGCCCGATTCCCCCCGAGAGCAGACGAGGTACCCGCGCACGTGATCACCATCGACGACCTGGAGGTGCGCGCCGGCGTGCGCACCCTGCTCCACATGGACGGGTCCTCGTTGCGGGTCCAGCCCGGCGATCGGATCGGCCTGGTCGGCCGGAACGGTGCAGGTAAGACGACGACGATGAGGATCCTCGCCGGCGAGGGTGAGCCGTACGCGGGCACGGTCGTCTCGACCAGTGACGTGGGTTATCTGCCCCAGGATCCCCGCGAGGGCAACATGGACCAGCTCGCGCGCAGCCGGGTCCTGTCGGCCCGCGGGCTGGATGTGCTGATGGTCCAGATGACCGAAGCGCAGGACGAGATGGTCGCCGCCCCGGACGACGCGGCGATGGACAAGGCCGTGCGGAAGTACGGTCGGCTCGAGGACGAGTTCTCCGCGCGGGGCGGGTACGAGGCCGAGAGCGAGGCCGCCCGCATCTGCAACAGCCTCGGACTCGAGGAGCGGATCCTCACCCAGAACCTGGGCACGCTGTCGGGCGGTCAGCGCAGGCGGGTGGAGTTGGCCCGGATCCTGTTCGCCGCGTCCGACGGGGCGGGCAAGTCGCAGACCATGCTGCTGCTGGACGAGCCCACCAACCACCTCGACGCCGACTCGATCACCTGGCTGCGCTCGTTCCTCGAGAAGCACGAGGGCGGGTTGATCATCATCTCCCACGACGTCGAGCTGCTCGAGGCCGTGGTCAACCGGGTGTGGTTCCTCGACGCCGTGCGCGGGGAGATCGACGCCTACAACATGGGGTGGCAGAAGTACCTCGACGCCCGCGCCACCGATGAGGCCCGGCGCCGCCGCGAGCGCGCGAACGCCGAGAAGAAGGCCTCCGCCCTCAAGACGCAGGCCGCCAAGCTGGGTGCCAAGGCGACCAAGGCCGCCTCGGCCAAGCAGATGATCCGTCGCGCCGAGACCATGATGAACCAGCTCGACGCGGTGCGGGTGGCCGACAAGGTGGCGCACATCAAGTTCCCCACCCCGGCCGCGTGCGGCAAGACCCCGATGTTCGCCAAGGGCCTGACCAAGATGTACGGCTCCCTCGAGGTCTTCGCCGGGGTGGACCTGGCGATCGACAAGGGCAGCCGGGTGGTGGTGCTGGGGTACAACGGCGCCGGCAAGACCACCCTGCTCAAGCTCCTCGCAGGGGTCGAGCGCACCGACGGTGAGGGCGGCGTCGTCTCCGGCCACGGCCTGAAGGTGGGCTACTTCGCCCAGGAGCACGACACCCTCGACATGGACGCCAGCGTGTGGGACAACATCCGCCACGCCGCCCCCGACGCCGGGGAACAGGACCTGCGGAGCCTGCTGGGCGCGTTCATGTTCACCGGACCCCAGCTCGAGCAGCCCGCCGGCACCCTGTCCGGTGGTGAGCGCACGCGTCTGGCGCTGGCGGGACTGGTGTCCTCGGCGGCCAACGTGCTGCTGCTCGACGAGCCCACAAACAACCTCGACCCGATCTCGCGCGAGCAGGTCCTCGACGCCCTGCGCAGCTACGAGGGCGCGGTCGTCCTGGTCACCCACGACCCGGGCGCCGTGGAGGCCCTGGAGCCCGAGCGGGTCATCATCCTGCCCGACGGGACCGAGGACCTGTGGAGCCAGGAATACATGGAGATCGTCGAGCTCGCGTGAGCCGAGCGGCGCGAGGGCTCGTGTCGTCGGCGACCTGCACGGTCGGCCTGGATTTCCCGCCCACGACCGCGCGGCATCGTGGCCGCGGGGTTACGGTGGGGGTGTCGCCGGATCCGGCCTGACGCCGGGTGCACCGACGACGGTGTCACCGAGGAGGT
>NZ_JAALDZ010000152.1:0-4966 GCF_014145125.1 Dietzia sp. CQ4
CGCTGTGGCGGCGGCTCGGCGAGCACCGGACGCTGTCGATGGGGAAGGTCGGGATCCTGGCCCGCCTCGACCGCCACGGTTCGCTCACCGCGACCGACCTCGCCGCGCACGAGCGGATCAGCCATCAGGCCGTGGCGGGTGCGGTCCGCGAACTCGAACAGATGGGCCTGGTCTCCCGCAGCCCCGACCCCGCCGACGGCCGGCGGGTCCTGATCACCCTCACCGACAGCGGCCGCGCACGCCTGGACACCGAACGCTCGGCCGGGCAGGAGTGGCTGATCCACGCGGTCACCGACGAGCTGAGCGAGTCCGAACGCGCCACCCTGGCGGCAGCGGTGCCCCTGCTCGGCAGGCTGGACGCCGAGGGCACGAGGTGACCTCGACCGACCGCGCTCCCGCACCCCGCTGGTTCCTCCAGGCCCTGGTCTACGCGGGGCTCACCAGCGCGATCGTCAGCTCGCTGGGCATGCTGCTCGTGCCGTCGGTGGCAGGCGAGTTCGGCATCACCGTCAGCGCCGCGCAGTGGATGCTCACCGTGAACCTGCTGGTGGGCTCGGTGGCCACCCCGATCATGGGTCGCCTGGCGGACGGACCCCACACCCGCCGGCTGCTCCTGGCGTCGCTGGCGGTGATCTTCACCGGATCGGTCATCGCCACCGTGGCCACGGACTTCACGATCTTCCTGATCGGCCGGGCACTGCAGGGTCTGCTCTACGGCACCGTCCCGGTCACCATCGCCCTGGCCCGCCGACACCTGAGCTACTCCGAGTCCCAGCCGGCCATCTCCACCCTGTCGGTCACGGTCTCCGTGGGGATGGGGCTGGGGTACCCGCTCACCGGCCTGCTGGCCGCGGGGTTCGGCCACCGGTCCGCGTTCGCCTTCGCCGCGCTGTTCGTGGCCACCGCGGCGGCCGGGGTGTGGCGTTTCGTCCCCGCCGGGCCCGACCCGCTCGCCCCGCGAACACCCCTCGACCTGCCCGGAGCCGTTCTGCTGGGCGTCGGCCTGGCCACCCTGCTGCTGTGGATCTCCGAGGCCCAGGGCTGGGGGTGGACCTCTCCGCGCGCCCTGGGGACCCTCGCGGTGGCCGTGACCGCCCTGACCGCGTGGGGCGTGCACAGCGTGCGCACCCGGCACCCGCTGATCAACCTACGGGTGGTGCGCCGGCCCGAGGTGCTGCTGGCCAACGCGACCGCGATCGGGCTGGGCACCGCGCTGTACATCGGTCTGTCGATCGCGAGCCTGGTGGCCCAGGCCCCCACCGACACCGGCTTCGGCCTCGCCGTCCCGCTCATGTGGGCGGGCTTCATGATGGCGCCGCTGTCCGTCGGCAGTTTCCTGGCCAATCGCGCGGTCAGGGCGCTCTCCCGCCGAGTCGACATGGCGGTCTTCCTACCGGTCGGTGCGGCGGTGATGACCGTGGCGTCGCTGCTGCTGTGGTGGGCGCACGGCGACTTCCTCACGCTCGCCGTCGGGATGTTCCTGTTCGGCGCGGGGATCGGATCCGGGTACGCCGCCATGCCCGCGCTGATCGCCCGGAGTGTGGCCGTGGACCAACTCGGCAGCGCCGTGAGCTTCAACCAGGTCCTGCGCACTGTCGGCGGCGCGGTGGGTGCCGCGCTGTCCGCCGCGGTGCTCGCCGCCCACCCGTCCGAGTCGACCTACTCCACCGACGAGGGCATCACCATGGCGTTCGGCGTGGGCGTGCTGTGCTGCGCCGCGGTGATGGTCGCGTTGACGGGGCACGCCGTCACCCGACGACGACGAGGTGACGCGTCCCCCGGCGCGCGGCGGTGACCGGCGATAGCGTCGTGGGCATGCGCGCACTGAGCTGGGGCCCCGTCGCCGTGGTGACGCTCGTCCACCTGATCGCGCTTCTGACCGGCGCCGACGCGGTGGCAGCGTGGTCGCAGGTGCTGCTCATGCCCGCGCTGGCGGTGGTGCTGCTCGTGTCACCGCCCGATGACCGCGGACCCGCCTGGCCCTGGGCGCTGGCCGCGTTGGCCGCGAGCTGGGTCGGGGACTCGCTACCCAAGGTGATGCCGGAGGACGCGCGGTTCCTGGCGATGATCGGCGGGTTCGCCGTGGCCCAGGTGCTGTGGATCGTCGCCTTCACCCGAGTGGACCGGGGCCGGTCGCCGTTCGCGTGGACACTGCTGCTCGTGGTGGTGGCGGTCGCGCTGCTGGCGGTGACGGTTCCGGAGGCCGGGATGCTCGCCCCGGCCGTGGTGGTCTACGGGATGTTGCTTCTCGCCGTGGCGTGGCTCGCGTCGAGCCACGGTTGGGTCGGCGCTCTCGGCGGCGCCCTGTTCGTCTTGTCCGACGGCTTGATCGCGCTGGGCGCGTTCCGGCCCGATCTCGTCGACTGGGCGAACCGCGACCTCGTGGTGATGGCCACCTATGTGGGCGCCCAGGCGATGTTCGTGGCGGTCATCCTGCTCACGCGATCACCCGACCGCACGTTCGGCCGAGCACCCCGCCGGGAGACCCGCGCCCGACTCACCAGGTGAGACGCTCCGGTCGGGCGTCGGCCAGGATCTCCTCGCGGTCCTCGGGCAGGAGGAAACCCTCGGCGATGAGCCGGTCCGTGGCCGCGCGATAGGCCGCCAGGTACTGCTCACGCCCCGACTGCCCTCCGCCGGTCTTCCCACCGCCCGGCCACCGCTCCCGCAGCACCTGCTCGGGAAGCTCCACGGTCCGCCCGAGGAGCATGCACAGGGGCTGCGCCTCGGGATGGGGCACGCCGGTGAGCTGCTCGACCGGGGCCTCCACGACGGGGGTCCGCACGCCACCCCGGCCATTGCCCATCTCGTCGGTGACGACCTCGTCGTCGTCGATCTCCACCGGCGGCGCGGCCGGCGGGCGCGCACCACCGGCGACCCAGGACACCAGGTGCCTCAGGGCGGCGCGCAGGACGAACACCTGCTGCCCGCTGTTGACCGGGCCGTGGCAGTCGACGAACTGCGCGAACTCACCCAGCTGATAGAGGTCCGCGTGCGCCTGGCCGGCGATCTCCCAGGTCACCACGGACTCCGAATCGGGTTGGCGGGCGGGCAGGGAGGCGATCCGGCCGATCAGGTCGCCTTCCGCCTGCACCACCATCACCGGCGCGCCCACGTCCTCGCGGAGCGTCGCCGGGCCGCGACCGAGGGCGGCGACGATGTCGCTCCCGCGGCCGCGGTCGTCGAAGGGCAGGTACCCGGCTCCACGGCTGTGGAGGAGGAACGCGTCGAACACCCCGGCCCGCGGGTGGACGCCGTTGACGTAGGAGGTCAGCGCGAACGCCGACTGCGACTCGCCCACCGCGATGACCGACCGCGCGCGTAGACCCGCGAGCGGCCCTTCCCCGTCCGGCTCGCGCACGTAGCGCCCCACCTGGGTGACGATGTCGTAGGCGTACGCGTCGCCGGGGTGGTGCAGGTCCCCGTAGCGCTCGGGTCGCTGGGCCCGGAGTCCCTTGGTCTGGCCGCCGAGGCCCACCGCGGCGTCCCCGCCCTCGACCGCGATGAACTGGGCCGACACCCCGACCCAGGCGTGGCCCGCCCGGAGGATCTCGTCGGCGAGGTAGGTGTAGTCCGGCGCGGCGTCCTGGCCACCACTGACGTTGAGCCACTCCACCAGCACCACGCCGCTGAACGACCCCGGCTCCGGCCGCCGCACCAGTACGCGGGTCGCGAACGGCGCGGAATCGGCCTCGGTGAGCTCGACGCGCCCGTCGCCCGGTGTCGCCACCGTGTCGTAGGAGACGGCCTCGCCGCTGCACGCCCACTCCGACTCGCCGAACCCGGCCGCCGCCAGGTCCGGGGCCGCGCGGCCGGACATCGGCGGGAAGGACCTGCCCTGCGTCAACTCTACGAATGTGGCTCGCCGGGATCGGTGCATGGACCGATTGTGCCTGTTAGCGTCGCCCTGGCGACCCCCTTTCAGGCCAAGGAGACCCGGTGACCGACGGACCCGATCTCTTCCCCGGTTTCCGCTCCCGCGTGATCGAGACGCCCGGCGCCCGGATCAGGGTGCGCGTCGGCGGATCGGGACCGCTGGTCGTGCTGCTGCACGGGTACCCGCAGACCGGGGCGATGTGGCACCGGATCGCCGCCGGGCTGGCCACCCGGCACACCGTCGCCGTTCCCGACCTGCGCGGATACGGCGCCTCGGAGTGCCTCGACGACGACTTCTCCTTCCGCGCCATGGCCGCCGACGTCGCCGCGCTGATCGGCGAGCTCGGGGGAGGTGGGTCCGGTCCGGCAGGCGACGGGGAACGCGACGGGACCGACGACGACACCGCTGTCGTCATCGGACACGACCGGGGTGCCCGGACCGCGCATCGGCTGGTGCTCGATCGGCCCGGGTTGGTGCGGGGCGTGGCGCTGCTCGACATCCTGCCCACCACCGAGGTGTGGCGGCAGATGTCACCGGAGATGATCCGCGCCTACTACCACTGGGGCTTCCTGGCCCGGCCCGAGATCGCGGAGCCGATGATCGCCGACGACCCGGTGCGGTTCCTCCATTCGGCCCTCGCCGGCCTCTACTCCCCGCTGGAGGCGTTCCATCCGGTGGCCCTGGCCGAGTACGAGCAGGCCATCGCTCGACCCGGCGTCATCCACGCGATCTGCGGCGACTATCAGGCGGCTGCCACCGTGGACCTCGCCCACGACGAGGCGGATCTGCACCGCCGGCCGGACCTGCCCGCGCTCGTGCTGTGGGGCGCCCGGGGGAAGGTGGGCGCGGAGGTGGATCCGCTGGAGGTCTGGCGCGGCCGGCTGCCCCGGGCCGAGGGCCGCGCGATCGACGCCGGGCACTACCTCGTGGAGGAGGCCCCCGAGGAGTCATGGGCGGCGATCGCCGGGTTCCTCGAGCGCATCTGACAGCCGGGGGGATCGACATCCGGCCGGGGAAGATAGCCCTCCCCCCGACGGGGATCGCCCTCCGGCCGGCGGGACGTCAGGGCGCCCGGTCCGCTGCGGCGCC
>NZ_JAALDZ010000153.1:0-13226 GCF_014145125.1 Dietzia sp. CQ4
CGGTCTCGCGGGTTACCGCTTAACTATGGGAGACACGCCCTAGTGGGCTTCGCAGGAAGCTCTTGGGGCTAAGCCGCTTGGGGGATCGTTCCGCGGTTCTTCGAGTGTCCGGATGATCCCATCCGAGTCCGACAGCTAACTTCGCAGGCATTGGGAGAGGTGCATCTTGTCCAGGAATCACCGTTCAGCGCGTCACCGTGCGACCTCGGCGCGCCTGCGTCCGATGAAGGCCGTTTCACGTGCCGTGACCTCGGAGGCTGGAAACATCGGCCGGTCAGCAGCTGTGGCCTTCGCCGCCACGGGTCTGCTTTTGGGTGGGGGGCTGCCGGCCAACGCGACGGAGACAACCGGCTCCCACGAGGCGGCGAGCCCGTTTTCCACCGGCGGCCTCTCGCCTGCCGCGACCGTGGTCTCCGAGGGGGCGCCGGTCACGCACGAGGTCGTGCCCGGTGACACGTTGGGGGCCATCTCGAGCGCCTATGGGGTGGAGGTGGAAGCGGTGTTCGTCCTCAACGGGATGGGGTGGGAGACCATCATCTATCCGGGCGACGTCGTCGCAGTGACCGGTGAAGAAACCGTCTCCGAGGAGGTGCCGGTCACGCACGAGGTCGTGCCGGGTGACACGTTGGGGGCCATCTCGGACGCTTACGGGGTGGAGGTGGAAGCGGTGTTCGCCCTCAACGGGATGGGGTGGGAGACCATCATCTATCCCGGCGACGTCATCGCCTTGACCCCTGATGGGGCGGTGGGCGGGCCTGTCGGCGCCCCGGCTCCTGTGATCGCGCCGGCACCTGCTCCCGCGCCGGCACCGGCCTCTGCTCCTGAACCGGTTAGGACGATGTCGGTGGCGCCGGCATCGGTGTCCGAACCGGCGGTGGTCCCGGCGTCGGCGCCGGTGGGTCGGCTCAGTGCGCCCGTGGCCAACATGGTGGCCAACTCGCCTTTCGGGTACCGAGTCAACCCGTTGACCGGTGGGGCTGCGGAACTGCACACGGGTGTCGACTTCGCGGCAGGGTGCGACACCCCGGTGCTCAGCTCGGCGGCCGGGACGGTCACCGAAGCGGGATTCAGCGCCTATGGGGGCGGTAACCGCATCGTCATTGATCACGGAAACGGCCTGCAGACCACCTACAACCACCTTCAGAGCCTCGGGGTGCAGACGGGTCAGTCCGTGGGGGCCGGTGCTCTCATCGGGATCGCCGGGGCCACCGGCAACGCCTCCGGCTGCCACCTCCACTTCGAGGTCGTCGTCAACGGCCAGACCGTCGACCCCGCCGGCTGGCTGTAACCGCATGGTGTCTGAGCGCCCGGGCGTGGACCCGGGCGCTCAGACACCATCTGTTCTCATGGCATAACGCCGTAGGCGCTCCCTGCATTCTCGGCGTGTGGTCGGCGCCGCACCCGACTCCCCTCATCCCCGGGGGGTCGCATGTCGGTCATCCGGTCATGCGGCAGGCCTGGGTGCAGGCGGGTTGTCCGTGGAGGTAGGAGCCGCACCCGCCGGACCCCGGAGGAGGCGGCGGCGCGGTTCCCGTCATGCGTGGTGGCAGGCGATCACTCAGGGCGGAGCCCGACAGGATGAGCCCCTTCCTGCAGGGGATTGCTGGTCTGGGCGTGCGTGAAGATCGTGGTCGCCGGGGTCACAGGTAGCTGCAGATCCGTTGGGCGTCGCACTGGTCGGGGTCGCCTTCGGCGGCTCTTCTGTAGTGCTCGGCTACGGCTTCCCGAACGACGGTGAGCTCGGCGATCTGCCGATCCAGGCCGGCCAGTTGCTGGGCCAGTTGTTCGGTCACATGGGTGCAGGGTGCTTGCCCGGCGTCGCGGACCCGGAGGATGTCGCGGATCTCGGCCAGGGGCAGTCCGGCGACCTTGCCGCGGTGAATGAACTCCAGCCTGTCGAGGGTCTCGTCCGTGTAGTCCCGGTAGCCGTTGGCGGCACGCTCGGCCGGTGGGAGCAGCCCCTGGTTCTCGTAGAACCGGAGCGCCTTGGTGGTCATCCCGACGGCCGCGGCCGCCTCTCCGATACGCATAGTTCCTCCCGGTCCTAGAATGATTCCTGGACCTTCCACAATAGTGGAAGGTCTCTGTGTGGGGTAGCCTTCGCTCCGGCTCATCGGGGGGCGGCTCCGGTGGCTGTCAGGGTTCGGTGTGGGAACGGTCGTCCTCGACGGCCTGCCACGCCTTGCGGGCCGCGATCAGGACCGGATCCCACAGCGGGGAGAACGGCGGGGCATAGGACAGGTCGATGTTGAGCAGCTCCTCCACGGGGGTCTCGTGCCACAGCGCCACGGAGAGCACATCGATGCGCTTGGCCGCACCCTCCTGCCCGACGATCTGGGCCCCCAGCAGCCGGCCCGTGCCCCGCTCGGCAATGAGCTTGGTGCGGATGGGCTTGGCGCCGGGGTAGTAGCCGGCCCGGGTGGTGGAGTCGACCACCGCGGTGACGGGGTCGAAGCCAGCAGCGCGCGCCTCGAGCTCCCCGAGCCCGGTGTGTCCGACCTCCACGTTGCAGATCTTGGTCACGGCGGTGCCGAGCACTCCGGGGAAGGTCGCGTAGCCGCCGCCGATGTTGATCCCGGCGGTGCGGCCCTCCTTGTTGGCGTGGGTGCCCAGGGGCATCCGGACGTGGCGGCGTGACACGCGGTGGAACTTCTCCACGCAGTCCCCGGCCGCCCAGACCCCTTCGATCCCGGTGCGCAGCCGCTGGTCCACGGCGATCGCCCCGGTGGCGCCCAGGGGGATCCTGGCTTGTGCGGCCAGGGCCGTGTTCGGGGCCACCCCCAGCCCCAGGATCACGAGATCGGTGGGAACGGTGGCCCGGTCGGTGACCACCGCGGTGACCTTCCCGTCGTGGATGTCGAAGCTGGTCACGGTCTCGTCGAGGCGCAGCTGCATCCCGAAGCCGTCCATGGCGGTGGCGACGAGGCCGCCCATGTCCGGGTCCAGCGCCGGCAGCGGGGCGAGGCCGCGCCCGATCACGGTGATCTCCACGCCCCAGGCGCACAGCGCCTCGGCCAGTTCCAGGCCGATGTAGCCGGCGCCGACGACCACCGCCCGCTTCGGGCGGTCCCGCTCCAGTGCGGCCCGCAGGGCGAGGCCGTCGTCGAGGGTCTGCACACCGTGGATACCGCGTGCGCCGATGCCGGGTAGCAACGGGCGGACGGGCACGGCGCCGGTGGCGATCATGAGCTGGTCGAAGCCCTCCCAGGTCTCCCGGCCGGCGGCCAGCTCGCGGACCAGCACGGCCCGGCGGTCCAGGTCGATGTCGAGGACCTCGTGGCCGGTGCGGGCGTCGATGTCGTGGTTGTCGCGGAACTGCTGCGGGGTGCGGGCGATCAGATCCGTGGCCTCGGCGACGTCCCTCCCCACGAAGTACGGGATCCCGCACGCGGAGTACGAGGTGTAGTTGCCGCGCTCGAAGGCGACGATCTCGAGCTCGTCGCGCCCCCGCTGGCGGCGTGCGGCCGAGGCCGCGCTCATCCCCGCGGCGTCCCCGCCGATGACGACCAGCCGCTGGGTCACCGCTGCTCCTCGTGGGCGGCGCTCCAGTCCGGGCCGGGGGACCCGGCCGGGTACTCCTCCAGAGGGACCTGGCCTGCCTGCCAGGCGTCGCGGATCTGGTCGATGATGCCCCAGGAGTGTTCTACGGCGTCCGAGCGCACGGAGAGCGTGGGATCGCGGTCGAGGATGCCCTGGAGCACTTCGCCGTAGGGATTCAGCCGGCCCTCCCCGATGTCGGTGGCCAGGGTTGCGCGGTCGACGGTGAAGGGGTCGCCGGGGCCGTTGACGTTGAGTTCCAGGGCGATGGTGGGGGAGCCGAGCCCGATGTGCAGCACGGTGGGGTCCTCGGCGCCGCGCAGCCCGCCGGGCACCCGCGGGGTCTCACGGAAGGTGACGACGACCTCCTGGCGGGGATTCCCGATGGCCTTTCCGGACCGCAGTGTGAACGGCACCCCGGCCCAGCGCCAGGTGTCGGCCTCGATGGTGACCTCGGTAAGCGTCTCCGTCTCCAGGCCAGGGTCCACTCCGTCTTCGTCCACGTAGGAGGGCAGGTCCCGGTCGCCGATCGTGCCGGCGGTGTAGCGGGCGCGTCGGCTCGCCCGGACGGCGTCCTCACCCCACAGCCGGACCGCCCGTACCGCCTGGGATTTCGCGGCCCGCAGCTCGGTCGCCTCCACGGTGGTGGGTGCCTCCATGGTGATCAGCGCCATGACCTGCAGCAGGTGGCTCTGGAGCATGTCGACCATCGCTCCGGTGCCGTCGTAGTACCCGGCGCGGCCCTCCAGGCCCAGCTCCTCGTCGTAGACGATCTCCACGCGGGCGATGTGGTCGCGGTTCCACAGCGGCTCGAACAGACGGTTGGTGAAACGCATACCCAGCACGTTGAGCACCGTGGAAGTACCCAGGAAATGGTCGACCCGGAACACCTGCTCCTGGGGCACGAGCTGCGCCAGCAGACCGTTGAGCTCCACCGCGCTCCGCCGGTCGGTGCCGAAGGGCTTCTCCAACACCAGCACGGTCCCGGCGGGCAGCTCGACCTCCTTGAGGGTCTCCACCGCCTTGGCCGTCACGGCCGGGGGCAGGGCGAAGTACAGGGCCGGGATCCCGGTGGAGGACTCGAGGAGCTGCTCCAGGTCCTTAGCCGAGGACGTGTTCGCGCTGAGGTAACGGGTGTCCGCCAGTGCGTGCTCCACAGCCGGCCCGGTCGCCTCGACGGTGTCGAAGGCCTCCCGGACGGTGTCGGTCCACTGCTCGTCACTGCGCGAGCTTCTGCCGGAGCCGATCAGGCGGATCCGCCGGTCCGGTTGCTCGGTGAGCAGCCGGCCCAGGCCCGGCAGCAGCAGCCGGGACGCGAGGTCACCGGTGCCGCCAAAGATGATCAGAGTCGAGACAGTGTCGTCCATCGTTGTGCCTAACGTCGGTGCCCGGGGTGATGACCGGAGGATTTCAGGGGCAGCGGAACGGTCAACCGGTCCGTGGTGCGGGTGCCGGGGCCGCAGATGCGGGGGCCTGTCCTTTGGCGGACGTTCCGGCCAGGCGCAGGCCGGCGTTGATGAGGCCGATGTGGGTGAACGCCTGCGGGGTGTTGCCCAATTGGGCGCCGGTGGCGGGGTCGATCTCCTCGGCGAAGGCGCCCAGGTCCCCGGCTAGGGCAGCCAGGGTCTCGAACAGTTCGTTGGCTTCGCGGGTGTTCCCGGCCAGGGCGAGGGCTTCGATGAGCCAGAAACTGGCGATGGTGAATGCCCCTTCGGTGCCGGCCAGCCCGTCCCCGAGACTGTCGGGCCCGTCGAGGCGGTAGCGGTAGAGCAGCCCGGGGTGGACGGTGGAATGCGGGGTGAGCTGGGCGCGGACGGCCTCGATGGTTCTGGTCATGATCGGGTGGTCACCGTCGATGAACCCGATGATGGGCAGCATCAGCAGACTCGCGTCCATGGACGGGTCGTCGTAGGCGCGGGTGAAGTGCCCGTCGGTGACTCCGGAGTCGAAGACCTCCTGGCGGCACTGGTCTGCTGCTGCGCGCCACCGGGGAAGATCCCCGTCCAGCCCGTAGGTGTCCACCAGCTGGCAGCCGCGGTCCAGGGCCGTCCAGGCCAAGGCCTTGGAGTGGACGAAGTGGCGTGGGTGGTTGCGGACCTCCCAGATCCCGCTGTCGGGCTCCTGCCAGTGCTCGGCGACGAAGTCCACGAGCTGGCGGAAGTGCGGCCATTCGGTGCGCATCACGTCATCGCCGAACACCTCGCAGATGCTCAGGCAGTCCAGCAGCTCACCATAGCTGTCCAGCTGCAGCTGGGTCTCGGCCTCGTTGCCCACCCGCACCGGGGTGCTGCCGCGGTAGCCGGTCACCTCCGCCAGGGAGGACTCGGGGATCTCGGTGACCCCGTCCACCCGGTAGAGCACACGCAACGGCAGTCCGGCCCCGGCGGTGGCAGTGCACAGCCAGCGGGCGTAGGCGTTGGCCTCGGGGTAGCACTGGAGCTGGTAGAGGGCGTTGAGGGTGAAGCTGGCATCGCGCAACCAGGTGTAGCGGTAGTCCCAGTTGCGTTCCCCGCCGATCTGCTCGGGCAAGGACGTGGTGGCCGCGGCCGTCACGGCCCCGCTGGGGGCGTAGATCAGCTGCTTGAGCGTGATCGCGCTGCGGATCACCGCCTCCCGGGCCGGGCCCTCATAGACCAGGTTCTGGGACCATTGCCGCCACGCTTCATCGGTGGCCTCCAGTGCTGCGGCCACCTCCTCCGGTTCCGCTGTACAGGGACCTGCCCCGGCCCCGATCATCAGGCGCCCGGCCCACCGGTCCCCGGCGTGGAGCACCGCCTGCCCGCCGGCGCTGCCCCCGTCTCGGTCGTCCAGCTGTAGGCCGGAGACGGCGAACTGCACCGGTTCAGCCTCGGAGGCGAGGGTGACCAGCCCGTCACTGACGCTCAGATCGACGGGTGTGGCCCCGAACCCGGGCCGGGGTTCCAGGACCGCTTCGACATCCACCGAGCCGTTGACGCCCTCGAGCACCCACAGGATTTCCTGGCCGTGCTGCGGGGGCGGCCAGGTCATGGCCATCCTCATCCGCGCCAGGGTCGTTGAGGCCCCACCCCACTCCAGGACCATCACCGCGCTGCCGGGCCGGTACCACCGCCGGGTCACCGGCAGCGCAGCACCGGAAGACGCGACCGCGCCGAACCTCAGCCGGCCCCCGCGCCGGCGGTCCAGCACAGGGAACACCAGCGCGGGGGCGTCGAAGCGCAACGGGCAGAAGAACTCCACGGCCGCGTCCGGGCCGACGAGGGCGGCCGAGAGCCCGTCACCGAGCGGGGCCAGGGCACCGATGTCCGGGAACCCACCGTGCACACCGGCACCCGGGTCCTGTCCGGTCGGCTCCGGGGCGGGCCGGTCTTCAGGTGCTTCCGAGACGTTCACGGTGATCCTTACCTGGACGGGGCGGGGTGGCACGTGGAGTCGGGCCGGGGGCGTCAGACCTCCAGCTGCTCCAGGGCGGCCTGGTAGGCCTCGTGGTAGGTGGGGAACTGGGCGACCTGGTCCAACAGGGTCTCCAGCGGAAGCTGCGCCCGGATGGCCAGGGAGGCCTGGTGGATCCACTCCCCGGCCTGCGGGCCGATCGCCCACGCCCCGATCAGCACCTTCCGCTCAGTGTCGGCCAGCAGCCCGAGGTGTCCGCGCGGGTCCTGCTCGTAGGTCCAGGGCCGGGCGATGGCGTTGGACAAGTCCAGCTCGGTGGCGGTGGTGCGGATCCCGCGCTGCTCCGCCTGCTGCTGCGTGAGCCCGGCGGCGGCGATCTCCGGGTCGGCGAACACCACCCGCGGGATCCCCTCATAGGTCGCGGCGTGGGCCCGGCCCAGGATCGCATCGGCGGCGATCCGCCCCTGGTACTTCGCCACGTGAGTGAAGGGCATCACCCCGGTGACGTCGCCGATCGCCCACAGGTTCTGCCCGGCCTGGGCGTGCTCGTCGATGAGGACCTCGCCGTGTTCGCCCAGGCGTGCCCCGGCGTCTTCGAAGCCCAGGCCCTTGGTACGGGGTTTGCGGCCGGTGCCGAAGATCACCACGTCGGCGGCCACCTCGGTGCCGTCGTCGAGTTCGATGACGCTGTCCTCACCGTCCCGGCGAGCCTTTGCCGCCGAGGCGCCCAGGCGGATGTCGACCCCGGTCTCAGCCAGGTAGTCGTGGACGAGCTCCCCCACCCGGGGGTCCTCACGACCCAGCAGACGGTCCCCGCGGTGGATGAGGGTGACCTGCACCCCGAAGCGGTCCAGGAACGTGGCCGTCTCCACCCCGACGGCGCTGCCGCCGACGATCACGGCGCGCTGAGGCAGGTCGTCGGTGGTGTAGGTCTCCCGGTTGGTCCAGGCGGTGATCTCCTCGATCCCCTCGAGCGGGGGGATCACGGCCTCGGAGCCGGTGGCGATGATGATGTGCTCGGCGGTAATCTCCCGCTCCCCGGCCTGGATCCGTCCGGGGCCGGTGAGGCGGGCCTCGTCCTTGATGACGGTCGCACCCTGCTTGTCGAGGCCCTCGACCTGGGCGGAGTCGTCGAGGTCGCGGATCATGTAATCCCGGTACTCGCGGGTGGACGCCCAGTCCACCTCGGCCCCGGACACCCCGGCGGCCTTGTGGACCTCGGTGCGGGCCTCGGCCGGGCGCAGCACCGTCTTGGAGGGAATGCACGCCCAGTAGGCGCACTCCCCACCGATCAGCTCCCGCTCAAAGACCACGACTTTCTTCCCCGCCTGGATCAGGCGGCTGGCCGCGACCTCACCACCGGGGCCCATGCCCAGCACTGCCACGTCGAAATGTTCGCTCATGATGTTTCTCCTTCAGATTCGGTGGATCTTTCGGTTCTACTCGTCGAACTCGTCGTGCGGCCCCAGCCCGTGTCGGGGCAGGACATGCGGTGTCAGCAGCCGCAGCCTGCCCCGTTGCCGGAGGTCTCGGTGGGGACTTGGGCGAGCATCTGTTCGGCCATGGTGGTGGCCAGCCGGTAGGCCTGGGCCACGGGGATCACGGTGGCCCCGGGGTGGTTCTCCAGCCAGGGGGCGGCGTCGTCGGTGGAGGCGAAGAAGTGAACCTGGTGGCAGAACGCCGAGCGGATGGAGCTGAGGTCTTCCGGATTGACCAGGGAGACCACGGCGTTGGCCGGCTCCACGCTCGTGACCCCGGAGCCGTCGACGTGGATCTGCACCGGCGCCCCGGTGGCGTGGTCGGCCGATTCAATCCGTGCCGCCGCACCCAACAGGGTGGGGAAGATCAGAGTGTCCAGGGCGCACCAGGTATAGAGCTGCTCCCCGCCGGTCTCGTAGCGGTGCGGGGTCGCCCGCTGGGTCAGGCCCAGGCCGATGATCCGCCCCTCACCGTCGTACTCGGTGTCGGGCACCGCTTCCAGGGCGCCACGGACCTCCTCGGCCGGGCGGCCCACCGCGGCCGCCAGGTCCTGGGGGTCCACCGGGTCGCCCTGGGCCAGCAGCCGCAGCAGCGGCAACCACAGCCACGGCTGCATCCCGGTTTCGGCGGTGCTCAACCGCTCGGTGACCTCGTGGGGGTCGTAATCGGTCATGGTCG
This sequence comes from Dietzia sp. CQ4, assembly GCF_014145125.1. NCBI lineage: Bacteria > Bacillati > Actinomycetota > Actinomycetes > Mycobacteriales > Dietziaceae > Dietzia > Dietzia sp. CQ4. The sequence goes on from NZ_JAALDZ010000153.1 coordinate 9,067, forward strand.
TTCCTTCCGGCGGACTGGTGCGTTTGAAATGGTCCGGGCCTCAGGCGGCGCAGCAGGACAGTTTGGACACGTCGGTGCGGAAGGACTGGGCGGCGATTTTCAGACCTTCGGCCATCGTCAGGTACGGGCACCACAGGGTCGCCACCTGGTCCACCGTCATCCCCGCGGACACGACGTAGACCCCGGCCGCGGCCAGGTCCCCTGCCTCCTTGGCCACCGCGGTGATCCCGACGATCCGCCCGGTATCGGCGTCGGCGACGATCTTGACGAAACCCCGGGTGTCACGGTTCACCAGCGCCCGCGGCACGTACTCCAGGGGCAGGACCCGGCACTCGCACCGGATGCCCGCCTCCCGCGCCTGCTTGTCCGTCATCCCCACCGCGCCCACGGCCGGGGATGTGAACGTGACCCGGGGAAGGTGGGTGTAGTCGATCCGCTGCCCGGTGTCGTTGAAGGCGTTCTCCACCGCGGTGACCCCGTGGGCCGAGGCCACGTAGACGAACTCCGGGTGCCCGGTGACATCCCCGGCCGCCCAGATCTGCGGGTTGGAGGTCGCCAGCGTGTCCTCCACGACGATCTCCCCACGGTCCCCGGTGGCGACCCCGACCGTCTCCAGGCCCAGGCCCTCGGTGACCGCCCGGCGTCCGGTGGCCACCAGCAGCCGGTCCGCGGTGTACTCCTGGCGCCCGGCCCGCGTGGTGGCGGCCACGACAACACCACCGGTGGCCGGGTCGGTGGCCACGGACTCGACCGCGGCCCGGCGCACCACCTGGATGCCCTCATCGGCGAAGACACCCAGGAGCGTCTTCGAGACCTCGGGCTCCTCGCCGGAGAGCAGCCGGGAGCGGACCAGCACCGTGACCTTCGAGCCCAGCCGGGCGAAGAGCTGGGCCTGCTCCAGGGCCACGTAGCCCCCGCCGAGCACGATCATCGACTCCGGGACCTCCTGCAGTTCCATCGCGGTCGTGGAGGTGAGGTAGTCAACCTCCTCCACGCCGGGAATCGACGGAGTCCACGGACGTGAGCCCGTGGCCACCAGGTAGTGGCGGGCCCGCACCGTCTCCACGGCCCCGTCCGCGTTCGTGATCTCCAGCACCGGGTCCTCGGCGTCGCCGGTGAAAGAGGCGTCACCTTGGCGCAGGTCCCACCCGTAGTCCTCGATCAGGTCCACGTACTTCTCCGAGCGCATCCCCTCCACCAGGGCGTCCTTGCCCGCGATCAGCCCGGGCATGTCCACCGGCCCGGCGGATACGTTGATCCCCGGGAATCGGCCGGACGCGTCCAGGGCCACATGGCGGGCGTCCGCGGCGGCCAGCAACGCCTTCGACGGCACGCACCCGGTGTTCACGCAGGTGCCCCCGACGGTGCCCCGCTCGATCATCACCACTCGCTGGCCCAGGTTGGTCGCCCGGATCGCGGCGGCGAAGGCCCCGCCACCGGAGCCGATGATGGCCAGATCGAACTCGGGAACTGCAGTGTCAGGCATGGAACCTCCACGAATCGTTGGGGGAAGAACTCCCGACAGAAGCCTTCCTCATTGGTGTGCTGAACCCACTGTGCACCTTCCCCATCGGGGGAAGGTCAAGGGGTGGGCCGGAATCCGGGACGGGCAGGCGGCCGATCGCTCAGGCGCGGCGGAGAATCTCCACGGCGGGGAAGCCCAGGTCGCGCACCGCCTCTACGGCGTCGGCGAGGGGGTCCTCCATCTCGGGGTCCAGGACGACCATGGCGGTCTGCGCCTGCGGGTCGATGGTGGCTGAGACGATCGCCGGCCAGCTGACCAGCTCGTCGCAGATCGCGTCCTCTGCGGTCACAGCGCAGCACCCGCCGCCGAGCACCGGTGCCTGTCGCAGTCCGGGCACGGACAGGACCACCGCACCGTCCGGCAGGTTCTCCTCGATCGACTTTCCGGGCACAGCGACCTCCAGGTGTCCTTCGACAGGACAGTTTTCCAACACGGCCGCGGACAAGGGACGCGTTCAGCCGGAATCGGCCGTGCAACGCCGGGGCAGGCAGCGGTCGAGGTAGGGGGGGCGAACTGGGTTCCAGGTCAGGAGAGCGCTCCGTCCAGGAATGCCCGCAGCGCCTCGGCCTTCATAGGCGTGCCGTCGGCGCGGTCCAGGACCTCACCGTCCGGGGCCACGACCACGGTGGAGTCCAGTGACGTGATGCCGTAGCGCTTGGTGAGCTGCCCGGTCTCATCCACGACGTAGGGGTGCTCGGGGGCCCCAGCCGCGGTACGGAACCCGTCCACCTCGGTCTTGGTGTTCTCCGGGGTCACGTCCACGGCCACGAACCGGATCCGATCGGCATACTGTTCCTCCAGCTCGTCCATCGCAGTCGCCTGCGGGATGCAGGTGGCGCACCAGCTGGCCATGAAGTAGAGCATGGTAGGGCGGTCAGAGGGTACCGTCACCTCCTCGCCGTCGACGGAGGTGATCTCCACCGGCCCGTCCCCGGCCACAGTAGAGGCCGGATTTCCCCGGTTCAGGGCGATGACCGCCAGGACCGCCACCAGCACGGCGGCCAGGCACAGGGCGGCAAGGGTGTAGACGCGGCGGCTGCGGGTGCGGGTCATCGGTTTCCTCGCTGGTCTTCACGGCCGCTGGAGGGCTCCAGGGCCTGCGGGTCCGGCGCGCAGCACGAGGCCGGGTCGTCGTCGTTGTCCTCGGCTTCCCGGGCGGGGCGTCCGGTCCGGGGATTGGGACGGCGGTGCCGGGACAGGACGGCGGCGAGGAGCACAGCGAGGATGGCTGCGGCAGTCAGTGCAGGCCAGGTGCGTGCCACGAGCTCGGTGACAGCGACACTGGATGCGCTGATCGGTGTGGCCAAAAAGCCCAGCAGCGACCCGGCCGCCCCGCCGGACAGGGCCGGGAGCCAGTAGAGCACCAGGTACACACCGGCCAGGATCAGCGCGATCGCGCTCAGGCGGTGCACCAGCGGCAGCAGCCGTTGCATGCGCCGGGCCAGGGAATGGCGGGCCAAGGCCGCCCCGACCGACAGCAGCATCAGCACCACCGAGGACCCCGCGGCGTAGGCCGCGAAAACGACCAGCAACCCGACCAGGCTCCCCGTGGCAGTGGCCTGGGCCACCACGACCAACAACAGCGCCAAACTGCACGAGAGCGCGGCCACCGCGTAGGCGACCCCGTAGCCGAAGACCCCCTTGAGACCGGAACCGGGCTTGTCCGGTGTGAGGAACCGGTTCAGGTTCAACCGGGACCCGGACAGCTGCCACCCGGCCAGCATGCCCAGCCCGGCGAGCATCAGCACGCCCCCGATACCCACCGCAGCCCACGGCATGGCTGAGGCGATGGAGCGCAGCCCCACCGCCACCAACAAGCCTGCGGCGATGAACACCATGGAGAATCCCGCGCTCAACGCCGCCCCAGCACGCACCCCGGCCCACAACGGTCGGGCGCCCCCCGTGCGGGAGTCAGCGCCGATGAAATACGCCAGATACGTCGGCAGCATCGCGAACCCGCACGGGTTGACCGTGGCCAGCATCCCCGCCAAGAACGCCAACCCCCACGAACTGCTCACTTGCCGGCCTCCGTGCCCGCCCCAGCCGGTGCCCGGTCCAGGATTTCCTGTGCGTGCTCGTCGCGGGGGAGGGAATGCCGGTCGGGGGCGCAACAATCAGTCCCATCACCACCGGTACCTGCACCGCGGCGCCGGATGAACCAAATCACCAACCCCACGGCCAGCAGGCCCGGACCGGCGGCCGACCACCCGTAGCCGGCCGCGAAACTCGCGCCTCCCACCCCGCCGAGGACTCCGGCGGCGATCAACAGCGGCAACCCGCAGCACAGCACGTGCAAGATCACGAACCCACCCACAGCGAGGTGGAGGAAACTGCTCTGACTCTTCGGTGTGGAGGACATACCCGGCTTCCCTTCAGCACGGCGCCACCCTGCTCGTGTCACGGCGCCGCGAAGTTCCAACTGCTCTGCTGAAACCACTGTCCACCTTCCCCCATAGGGCAATGTCAAGGCGAAAATCCCGCAGTGCAAGCAGATCCGCCGGCTACCGATCAGGGCCTGCGTCGGCGCCCGCACCGAGGGGCAAGGCCGGCAGTCATCGGTGGGACAAAGGGGGGCTACCGGCTGTCTTCCTCTAGGGCGTGTCTCCCATAGTTAAGCGGTAACCCGCGAGACCGT
>NZ_JAALDZ010000154.1:0-3153 GCF_014145125.1 Dietzia sp. CQ4
GCCGCGAGAGTGGCGGCGGCGCGGTCGGTGGCGGCGGCGCCTCGCTGCGCGTGCTCGGTGCCACCGTCGACGACCAGACCCGCTGTGTCCACTACCGCGGGCCCCTGGACGTGGTGGCGATCCGCTTCCACTGCTGCCGGGAGTTCTACCCGTGCTTCCGCTGCCACGCCGAGGCCGCCGATCACGCGGTCTCGGCGTGGCCGCGGGTCGAGTTCGACGCCCCGGCGATCCTGTGTGGTGTGTGCCGGGCCACGCTGACCATCGCCGAATACCTGCGGACAGACGGGTGCACGGCCTGCGGGGCGGCGTTCAACCCGGGCTGCTCGCTACACCACTCGATCTACTTCGACGGCTGACCCTCCTACCCGGGCGGTGCTACGCCGAGTAGTACCGCCCCAGGAACCCGGACTTGTACGCCAGGTACTCGTCGGGCCCGGCGTCCATCGCGGCGCGCACCTCGTCGACCAGCCGCACCACGAACGCCAGGTTGTGCAGGGTGAGCAGGGTCGACCCGAGGAACTCCTTGGCCTTGAACAGGTGATGGAGGTACGCGCGGCTGTACTCGCGCGAGACCTCGGACGGGCCCTCGGGGTCGAGCGCGTTGTGGTCGTGCCGGAACTGGGCCCGGGTGACGTTGACCCGCCCGTCCAGCGTGTAGATCCCGCCGTGGCGGGCGAGCCGGGTGGGCGCGACACAGTCGAACGTGTCGGCCCCGTTCTCCACCGCCGTGAAGATGTCGTCGGGCTCGCTGATCCCCAGCAGGTGGCGCGGCCGGTCCTCGGGCAGTTCCTCGGTGCACCAGCCCACGATGGTGCCGAGGTTCTCCTTCTCCAGCGCCCCGCCGATCCCGTAGCCGCCGAACCCGCGGCGCCCCTGTTCCTCGGCGCGGTCGCTCATCTCCACGAGCCCGCGCACGGCCTGCCGCCGCAGGTCTTCGAACTGCGCGCCCTGGACCACGCCCCACAGCGACTGACCGGGCCGGTGCCCGCGCTCCACCGACAGGCGTTCGTGCTCGTCGAGGCACCGCTGCGCCCAGCGACGCGTGCGCTCGACCGACCTCTCCTGGTACTCGCGGGTGTTCATGAGCGTGGTGAGCTCGTCGAAGGCGAACAGGATGTCGGCCCCCAGACCGTGCTGGATCCGCATCGACACCTCCGGGGAGAAGCGGTGCGGCGACCCGTCGAGGTGCGAGGTGAAGGTGACGCCGTCCTCGTCGACCTTCGCGAGCCTCCCCTGGCCCTTGTTGGTGGCGGAGTCGTCCGGGGCCCCGGCCGCGCCCGCCGACATCTCGATCACCTTCTTGAATCCGACCCCGAGGCTCATCACCTGGAAGCCCCCGGAGTCGGTGTAGGTGGGCCCGGACCAGCGCATGAACTCCCCCAGCCCGCCGGCGGCGTCCACCACGTCGTGGCCGGGCTGCAGGTACAGGTGGTAGGCGTTGGCCAGGACGGCCTGCGCGCCGGTCGAACGGACCTGCTCCGGGGTGAGGGTCTTGACGGTCGCCTTGGTGCCGACGGGCACGAACGCCGGGGTCGCGATGTCACCGTGCGGGGTGTGGATGACGCCGGTGCGGCCCCCCGCCGTGCCGTCGAGGACCATGCGCGAACCCACGTCGAAGGTGGTCGCGCGTGGGGCGGGGGGCGTGTGATCCGACATGGGTCCCATCGTGGCACGACGGCCCGGGGGTCCGGCCCTGGCCCTACGATGGGGGGAATCGACGGCGGCAGGACACGACGACGACGAGGTGAGCGATGCCCGGTACGAGCGGTCGACGGCTCTCCCGACACGAGCGCCACGACCAACTGGTCGTCCTGGGAGTGAGGCTCCTGGAGACGGTGCCGTTCCACGCGCTCTCGATGGACGACGTGGCCGAGCGGGCCGGGGTCTCGCGCAGCCTGCTGTTCCACTACTTCCCCACCAAGCTGGCCTACCTCACGGCGGTGGTCAACGCGGCGGCCGACCACGTCCTGTCGCTCACCGAGGTGCCGGAGGGGGCCAGCGCGGAGGACCGCACCCGTGCGATCATCACCGCGCTGGTGCGCTACATCCAACGGCGCCGCGACAACTACGTGGCGGTCCTGCGGTCGGGCAGATCCGTGGACCCGGTCCTCGAACAGGTCGTGGACGGCATGCACCGCACCATCAGCCTGCGCATCCTCCACAGCATCGGGGTGGCCCGGCCCGGCCCGATGGCCCTGGTGCTCACGCGCGCCTGGTTGGCCGGTGTCGAGGAGCTGGCGCTGCTGGGCGAGGAGTCCGGGCTGCCCCAGGAGACGGTGATCGACTCCGCGATCACCACGCTCCGCGCGGTCGCCGCCCTGCCGGACTTCGTCGCCGACGTCTTCCCGGGTCACGACGCGGACTGAGACGAACCCCGGGGTAAGACGAACCCCGGGGTGAGACGAGCCCGGAGTGAGAAGAATCCCGGAGTGCGATGAACCCTGAAATGAGAAGAGCCCCGGAACTCCGATGAGTTCCGGGGCTCTCCCCGTGGCGGTGGCGGTGGGATTTGAACCCACGGTTGGGGGTTACCCAACACAGCATTTCGAGTGCTGCACCTTCGGCCGCTCGGACACGCCACCGCCGATCAGGCTACTTCACGAGCGGCCGCAGGCGGAAATCGCCTGCTCGCCGGGGCGAATCAGGCCTTGTCGTTGCCGGTGAGCTTGCTCGCGGCCTCGTTGGCCTTGTCCTTGAGCTTCTCGGCGCCCTGCTTGATGCCGGCCTTGCCCTGGTCCGCCTGGCCCTCGGCCTGGAGGTCACGGTCGCCGGTCGCGGCGCCGGCCGACTCCTTGGCGCGGCCGCCGAGCTCCTCGGCCTTGTTCGAGAACTTGTCTCCCACACCCATGTGGTGCTCCTCTCGATCGCGGCGCCGGTGCCCGGCGCCTCTCCCGATCCACCGTACGGAGATGTGCGCCGGGCCTCCACCGGACCATGGTCACGATCCCGTCACCGCCGTACGGGAGCGCCGCTACCGCCGAGCGCGGAAGAACTGTTCCAGCAGCGCGGCGCACTCGGTCTCGAGCACCCCGCCGCGGACCTCGGGGCGGTGGACGAGCCGGCGGTCGCGGACCACGTCCCAGAGCGATCCGCAGGCCCCGGTGCGGGGCTCCCACGCGCCGAAGACGACGCGGCCCACCCGCGCCGCGACCG
>NZ_JAALDZ010000155.1:0-8242 GCF_014145125.1 Dietzia sp. CQ4
CACCCAGCGATCCGCAGATCCCCGTGAATCACCGGGGCTAGCGGTCTTCGCGATGTTCGCCTGGCAAGCACCCGTGGTCGCCGAGAACGGCACCGAAATGCTGCTGCTACTACCTCCGCTACTCCTGTTCTTCGTCATCCTCCCGCTGACCGCCACCGGGGCAGCTCGACTGCTGCACCTACCTGGTCCACAGCGGGTCACTCTGACAATGGTGACCACGGCCAGGAATTCGCCCATCGCTCTGGGTATCGCGGTGGCGGCTTTCCCTGATCGGCCGCTGATTGCTGTCGCTCTGGTGGTGGGACCGTTGATCGAGTTGCCGATCCTCGCAGTACTCAGTCAAATCATCCGCCACCGGGACAAGGGCGCCCCCGATGAACAGGCTGCCGTCTCCATCGCCGACCGGTAACCTTCAAGACCCGCTAGGAGAACGAGCGCATGCGTATTTCTGAAGTGGCCAGGCGCAGCGGAGTGCCGGCCACCACGCTGCGGTACTACGAAAAGCTCAGCCTGATCAGCTCGACCCGGGCCAGCAATGGCTACCGCGAGTACGGGCCAGAGGTTCTCGAGCGTCTGTCGTTCATCCACGGGGCGAAGCAGATGGACTTGGAACTCGACCAGATCAAATGGCTGCTCCAGGTCACCGCAACGGGGACCTGCACCAATACTCGAGATGCCCTGCACCCACTACTCACCGATCGGCTACGCGAGGTCGACGACACCATTCAAAGGCTGGAAGAGCTCCGGTCAGTGCTGGAACGGTCACTCGATCACGTTGCAACATGCCCCGACAGCACCAGGCCCTGCCGGTCCGAGTGCGCCTTCAGCGCTCTCGTATGACCCCTGGTGGTCGACCCAAGCAGAGCTACGGGGGCTCCACGACACCGCCGGACTGCCAGAACCGGTCTGCGACGCATCGGCGCTGCACAACTAATCTACGCACGAGCCAGCATCGTTCCTGATCAGCTCGCCCTTCTCGGCCCTCATGCACCCCGGTGCGCTATGACTGATGCCACCACATCCCCACTGATCGCCATACTGGGCTATCATCGCCATATGACGATTGATAGCGTATCGGGTGACCCGGTCGACGAGTCCCTCCAGTTGGAGGATCGCAGCGTGTATGCGGCGCTGTTTCATGCTTTGGCAGAGCCGACGCGGTTGGCGATTCTCGAGCACCTCGGTAGCGGCGAGCACCGGGTGCGGGATGTGGTTGACCACATGCACCTGGCGCAGTCCACGGTGAGCAAGCATCTGGCCTGTCTTCGGGACTGCGGGCTGGTGACTGTGCGGATCGAAGGCAGGGCCTCCTGGTTCTCGCTGGCGGACCCAACTCGGTTGGAAGCCCTCATCGAGTCTGCAGCGGCGCTCCTGAGCGCATCGGGGACCACGCTTTCGCTGCGCGCGCACCGCGATCTCCATGATCGCGATGAGCTCAGTGACCCAGGACTGTCATGAAAGTGCCCCGATCGTCGCAGCCATCCACCAGTCGAGGAAAGGCGTAAACCCATTATGAGTGCTGGACATAGTCACGGACCGAGTCCGGAGGAAGCCGCGTCGGCACCGGACTTTCGTAGAAAGCTCGGCATTGCCTTCGCGCTGGTCTTTTCCATCGTCCTCGCTCAGGGCGTCGGCGCCTGGATCACCGGCAGCCTGGCGCTGCTCGTCGATGTCGTCCACTCTTTGACCGATTCCATCGGACTGCTCGTCGCGCTGGTCGCAGCGGTACTGATGGTTCGTCCCTCCGACAAGCGGCGAACCTGGGGTTTTCGCCGCATCGAGGTCTTGGCGGCCCTCGGCCAGGCACTGCTCCTGGCCGGCGTCAGCGTCTACGCCCTTGTCGAAGCAGTCCAGCGCTGGAGCAACCCTCCAGAAGTCGCGGGTGCAGAGCTGCTGATCTTCGGCGTCGTCGCATTGGTTCTCAATATCGCCGCCGCACTCGTGCTCGCGTCCAGCCGCGGCGCGAACTTCAACATGCGCGCCGCGTTCCTGGAAGTCCTCATGGACGCGCTGGGAACGCTGGCGGTCATCGTCTCAGCCGTGCTCATCATGACCACCGGGTTTCAGCGGGCCGATACGATCGCCGCAGTCGCGATAGCGCTCATGATCATTCCCCGGGCGTTCCTCCTGGTTCGAGAAACCACCCACGTCCTCATGGAGTTCACCCCGGCCGGCCTCGACCTTGACCAGGTCCGAGCGCACATCCTTGAGATCGACCACGTGCGGGGGGTACACGACCTCCACGCCTCGACCGTCGCCACCGGTCTTCCCACGCTGTCCGCCCATGTCGTTCTTGACGAGGAGTGCTTCGAGGACGGCCATGCCCCGGAGATCCTCGATACCGTGCGGAAATGCGTGGCCGAGCATTTCCACATCGAGCACACCACCTTCCAGCTCGAGACCCAGCACCACCGAGATCACGAACCCCCGATCGTGCGACACCCCTGATAAACGGGATGCCGGGATCGGACACTGGCGTACCTGCCGACGCCGAGATGACGAGTGAGCCACCGAAGACCAGGCCTGCCCCACCGGCTCAACTTCGGTGAATGACGACATGATCGCCGCCTGCCCGAGTTCGGTGGCAATCGATCAGGTCAGTATGGTCAGCCGAGGTGGGAGTCCTCGAAGTGAAAGAGTTGTTTGGCATGGCGAGAATGCCCAGAAAGCCAGAAGCAGTGGGAGGTCGGCGACACCGCGCTGCCCACCGGTCTTTCGGGGCGGTAGCCGCAGCGATGGCCAGCGCGCTGGCGCTGTCGGGCTGCGCAACCGGAACCGATGCCGTTGCGATAGGCGAGACTTTCACCTTCGTCAGCCCGGATGGTCAGCTGGAGATCTTCTATGACCCGCCCGAGGAACGTAGGACGATCGCTCCGATGTCGGGGCCGAACGTGCTCGACCCCGAGGTCACCGTGGCCGTCGCCGACTATCCCGGTGATGTGGTGCTGATCAACCTATGGGGCCAGTGGTGCGGGCCGTGCCGGGCAGAGATTGACGACCTGCAGCGGCTGCAGGAGAAGTACGAAGCTCGAGGGTTCACCAATATCGGGGTGAATCTGCGTGACCCTAATCGGCAGAAGCCCGTTGACTTCATCAAGGACAACGGGGTCACGTACCCCTCGATCTGGGACCCGTCCCAGGCCGCGGTGGCGGCACTGCATGGTTTTCCGACATCGGTAGTGCCGTCGACGTTGATCCTCGACAAGCAACATCGGGTCGCTGCGGTGTTTCTGGCGGAGGTCACCGACTACCAGTTGGAGCCGCTGATCGACAGGCTGCTCGCGGAGCCGGCCGGGGATGAAGCGGGATGACCACGGTGCTTCTCGCGCAGTCGATCGGTGAGACGTTCCAGCAGACGGCGTCCTCCGGCCCACTTCTGCTCGCCCTGGGTGCGTGCGTGCTGGCGGGCCTTGTGTCGTTCGCCTCGCCCTGCGTGGTGCCGCTCGTTCCCGGCTACCTCGCCTACCTCGCAAGCGTTGTCGGAGCGGAGCGCCCGGCAGCCACAGTGCAGGCGGCAAAACAACGTCGCGCCGCATCAGGCACGCTCACGCTCGAGGAGAAGCGCTACCGATCGTCATCGCGCAAACGCGTGGTCCTGGCCGCTTTGCTGTTCGTGGCAGGGTTCACGGTGGTGTTCGTCCTGCTGTCCGCGATGGTGTTGGGCGCCGTGCAGTACCTCGCCCCCCAGCAGGAGCTCCTGCAGCGGCTCGGTGGAGTAGTCACGATCCTCATGGGACTGGTGTTCATCGGGGTCGTTCCCGTACTGCAGAGGGACACTCGCATGCAGCCCAAAGCGCTGTCGACCTGGGCGGGCGCACCGTTGCTCGGTGCCGTGTTCGCTTTGGGGTGGACCCCCTGCCTTGGTCCGACGCTGGCGGCGGCCTTGTCAGTGGCTGCCGGAACCGGAATCGACGCGGCCCGCGGAGTGCTCCTTATTGTGGCGTACTGTCTCGGTCTTGGCCTGCCCTTTGTGGTGGTGGCATTCGGGTCCACGAGGGCCATCCGCACGGTCGGGTGGCTGCAACGACACACCCGGAAGATCCAGATCGCCGGTGGCGTCATGCTCATCATCGTCGGCCTGCTGCTACTTAGTGGTATCTGGACTCAGTTCGTGTACTGGCTCCGAGACTTCGCCATCTCCGACACCACGCTGCCGATCTGAGCCAGAGTGCAGCTGGCCGCCTGCGGGAACGCGGCACCAAGGGCGAACCGCAGGCTGTTTCAGGGAAGCGGAATGCTGACTGCAGGACGATCCCGGTGGTTCGCTGGCACCGCAGCGTGAGAAACCGCGAGAACAGCGGCGAGCAATAGGTCAGTCCACACTGTATGGTCAGTGTGTGCTGACTATTGCTTCTCGTCTCGATGTGATGAACCGACTGGGACGTGCCATGGCGGACGCGACCAGGTCGCGGATCCTGCTCGCCCTTCTCGACGGCCCCGGTTACCCTGCTGAATTGGCCCGAGATCTTGGTCTGACCCGGACGAATGTCTCCAACCACCTGTCGTGCCTGCGTGGCTGCGGGATTGTCGTCGCCGAACAGGAGGGACGACGAACCCGGTACGAGATCGCTGATGCCCATCTCGCGCACGCGCTCAACGGACTGGTGGAGACCACGCTCGCCGTCGACGGCGATGCAGCTTGTCTGGACTCGCACTGTTGCGTGCCCGGCTGCTGCAACAACCAGGGTGAGCGCAGCTGATGGATACCTGCTGCGCCCCCACGTCCTCGACGACGATCGACGACCACCACGGTCCCAGTCGGTGGTGGCGTGAGCCGGCCATTCTCATCCCCGCGGCATCCGGCGTGACTTTGGCGATGGGTCTAGCGCTGGAATGGCTCACTCCGGTCTCCGGCCCGGGCGTCACGGCGGTGTTCTGGGTTTCCCTGCTGTTGGGCGCCTCCCAGTTCGTCCCCTCATCGGTGCGGGGACTTGTCGCGTCGGGGCGTCTGAGTATCGGGCTGCTGATGACGATCAGCGCGATCGGTGCAGTCCTGCTCGGCTTCATCGAAGAAGCCGCCGCACTGGCCTTCCTCTACTCGATTGCCGAGGCCCTGGAACACCGGGCGATGGCCAAGGCGAGATCGGGCCTTCGTGCTTTGCTGGCACTGATCCCCTCGACCGCGACCGTCATCACCACTCGCGGCGACACCCGTCTGTCCCCGGTGGAGGATCTCGTTCCCGGCGATGTGATACGGCTGGTTGCCGGTGAGCGACTGGCCACAGACGGCACCGTCCGGACTGGTCGCAGCAGTCTGGATGTCTCGGCGATCACCGGTGAATCCATCCCGGTTGAGGTTGGTCCCGGCGATCAGGTGCTGGCCGGATCGATCAACGTGTCCGGGTCCCTGGAGGTTGTGGCCACCGCCGCTGGCACCGATAACTCTCTGACTACGGTTGTCGCGCTCGTGGAGCAGGCACAGCACGACAAGGGGGAGCGGGCACGTATCGCAGACCGCCTGGCTCGCCCTCTGGTGCCAGGGGTGCTCGTCCTGGCTGCGCTGGTGGCCGTCATAGGTTCGATGTTCGGCGACCCGGCTGTGTGGATCGAGCGAGCCCTGGTCGTCCTGGTCGCGGCCTCACCGTGTGCGCTGGGCATCTCGGTGCCGGTCACGGTGGTCTCAGCGATCGGGGCCGCCAGCAAGTTCGGTGTAATCATCAAATCTGGTGCGGCGTTCGAGCGACTCGGAGGAATCCGGCATCTGGCCCTGGACAAGACAGGAACCCTCACCCGTAATCACCCCACCGTCACCAGCGTGCTCGTCACCGGCCAAGTCAGCAACGCGGAAGTCCTCGGCTGGGCTGCCTCCCTCGAGGAGCACAGCACTCACCCGCTGGCCACGGCGATTACAGCCGCCGCCTCACACATTCCAGCGGCCCGGCAAGTATCCGAGGCGGCGGGCCAGGGCATCACCGGCGTGATCGGCGACGACCAGATCGCTGTCGGTAGCCCCCGCTGGCTGCCACCCGGCCCATTGGCTTGGCAGGTCGAGACTCTGGAGCGGCGGGGAGAAACCGTGGTCATCGTCCACCGCGGTGGCCAGCCAGTCGGCGCCATCGGGGTCCGCGACGAACTACGGCCAGAAGCTCTCGCAGTCATTGAATCACTGAAGGCTGGTGGGGTCGGCGCCACCATGCTCACCGGAGACAATGCTCGCGCCGCTGCGGCGTTGGCTGACGAGGCCGGCATCACTGATGTTCGGGCGCAGCTACGGCCGGCCGACAAAGCCACGGCCGTGGCCGAACTGCGTGATCGCGGTCCGGTTGCGATGGTCGGTGACGGCATCAATGACGCTCCCGCTCTGGCCTCGGCCGATATCGGCATCGCCATGGGAGTCACGGGTTCCGACGCGGCGGTGGAGTCTGCCGATATCGCCCTCACCGGTGATGACCTGACCCTGCTCCCGTGGACACTGCGCCATGCACGCAAGGGCCGGGCAATCATCACGCAGAACATCGTGCTGTCGCTGGCGATCATCATCATCTTGCTCCCACTGGCGATCACCGGCGTGCTGGGACTTGCCGCGGTCGTTCTGGTCCATGAGGCGGCCGAGGTCATCGTCATCATCAATGGCTTGCGGGCTGGCCGCACCGGGTCTACCGCGCATATGGCCGCCGCTGGCACACTGACTACGTCGATGGCGCCTGCTGCTGCCACTCATGCGTGAGTTCGTCACCTGCGACAGTGAACTCGGTCGCGACCGCTGACCTGCCTGCGGGCTTGCCTGCCAGGTCTGTGCGAGGCGGTGCCCGATCGGATGGTTGGATCACCACTGGAAGTAGGGAAGTCACTTGAGTAAGAACTTGGCATGGTCCTTGGCGCTGATTGGGGTAGCCGTGCTTTTGTTGGCCGGAATGCTGGTCTTGACCAATCGAGACGACTCTTCGGCTGAGGTGGCTCGTGAGGCGCCGACCGCGCAACTGGTCCGTGAGGACAGTCCTCGATTGTCCGAGGGTAAAGACGCGGTGTTCGTCGAGTTCCTCGATTTCGAATGCGAAGGGTGCTTGGCGCTGTACCCGGTGATTGAGGATCTGCGCGATGAGTACGGGGACCGGGTGGAGTTTGTGGTGCGCCACATGCCGCTGCACGACAACTCGGTCAACGCTGCTCTGGCGGCGGAAGCGGCGGCCAATCAGGGCGAGTTCGAGGCCATGTATCAGCGACTGTTCGACTCCGTTGACCAGTGGGGCCACCAATCCACCTCCCAGGCGGAGACTTTCGCCGGGTATGCCGAGGAGCTGGGATTGGATACCGAGCGTTTCCGTGCAGATGTCAACGATCCGGCGACTCTAGCCAGGGTCGAACAGAGCAGACAAGATGGACAAGCGTTCGGGGTGGCCGGCACCCCAACGCTGTTCCTGGACGGCCAGCGCCTCGAACTGACAACTGTCGCTGCTCTGGAAGCCAGCATCGAGGCAGCTGTGAATGACTGACACCACTTCCCCGGCGCAGGTGGGCACCGTGCCCCGACAGATTGGCGCGGTGTCGGCTCGCCGGCTCGGAGCGTTGTGGATCGGTGCAGGGCTCATCGGCCTCACTGCAGCCATTGCGCTGCTGGTCGAGAAGATCGAACTACTGGTCAACCCCGACTACATACCCACCTGCAACGTCAGCCCGATTCTCTCGTGTGGGTCGGTCATGACCACCCCCCAGGCCGAGGCCTTTGGCATTCCGAACCCGATCATCGGAATCGTGGGTTTCACAGCGGTTGCTGTCGCGGGTGGGGCAGTCCTGGCCGGCAATGGGTTTCGGCTCTGGTTTTGGGGCGCCACCCAACTAGGCGTCACTTTCGCGGTGGTGTTCATTCACTGGTTGATCTATCAAAGCCTCTACGTGATCGGCGCCTTGTGCCCTTACTGCATGATCGTGTGGGCCGTGACGATCCCACTGTTCTGGTACACCACCGTGTTCAGCCTCCGACACCTCGAAGGGGCCACACCACGATGGGTGCGCAGGTGCATCGAGATCGCCACGGGCTACCACGGGGTGATACTCACCGTCTGGGTCCTCGTCGTCATCGCACTGATCGCGAACCGATTCTGGGACTACTGGTCCAGCTTGGTGTAACCACCCGCCCGGCCCAATGATCCCTTCGGCCTGGTCCGATCCACGTCGCGGGTGGGATATTGGGCGGGTGATCGGCCACCCCTGGCCGACGAAAGCAAATCCGCGAACTATACACTGGCTGGAGCGATCTACAGTAGTGCCCCATAGAGTGGTGTAACTCGGTGGCCGAGATCGT
>NZ_JAALDZ010000156.1:0-12593 GCF_014145125.1 Dietzia sp. CQ4
AGCGGGCCGGAGCCCCGGGGGGCCTCGGCGGAGCGGAGGCGGTGGTCATGCGCGGTCCTCTCCCCGTCCCTCCCCGCCGCCGTGCATCACCGGGCAGCCCTCGATCCGGTCCCGCGGCTGGATGGGGCAGGCCCCCAGGTCGGCGGGCCGGTAGCCGTTCGGATACCCGGGGTAGGTCCGGTTCTCGGTCGCGCTCGACCCCAGCGCCCGTCGACGTACCGGGAGCCACCGGACCACCGCGGACCGGGCCCGCAGCGCGGCGTACGCGGCCCTGCGTCGTCCCGGCGGCTGCCACGGGAAGCCGAAGGCCCGGGTCATGTCGTCGTCCACCAGCGACAGGACCACCTTGCGGACCGCGGGGCGGACCGCCTCCGGATACCAGGAACACATGAGATCGAGCGTGTACGTGCCGATGAGCTCGTTGTTCCGGTCGTAGCGGAAGGTGCGGGCCTCGTAGTCGTCACGCCACCGGCGGAACTCCCCGATGTCCTCCGGGATGTCGGCGATCTTCATCCGCTGCCCCACCCCGCGGTAGAAGTGGAACGCGGCCAGTCGCTCGTGGGGGTGCAGGCGCCGCCACCCGATCGCGTCGATCCACTCCAGCGGCTCGTAGATGAACGTCGACAGCACGTACAGCATGTCGTCATTCGTGATCTCGTACCGCGCGTGCTGGCGGTTGATCACCCGCAGCGCCTCCTTGCCGCGCGGCGAGTCGTACCCGTGCTCGACCAGCTCCACCATCAGCAACGCGGTGTCGTCGTACCGCTTCTGGGGGTTGTCGCGGAACTGGCCGGCCTGCTCCAGGACCGCCGACACCGAGGGCACACAGTACGTGCGGTACAGGGCCAGCTCGAGTGCCCGCTGGTAGTCCCAGGGGAACTCGTAGGAGGAGGTGATGCGGTGGATCTCCGCCGCGTCGGCGACCGGGTCGAGGGACGCGATGAGATCCCTCCAGTACCAGCGGCCCGGCTTGAGCGGCGGCGACGCCGTGAGCGGGTGCTCGACGGCGGCGTCGGCCACCAGCTCGGACGGGATCGGTCCGAACACCCCGGGCAGGGTGCGCCGTCCCGCGTCCGCGGAGCTCGTCGTCGTCGTGTCCCGGAGTTCCTCCGGCGTCGTCCTGTTCGAGGCGGTGGCGGTCATCGGGAGATCACAGCTTTCCCTGCACGTTGGCCAGCATCCACTTGACCACCTTGATGTCCCTCGGCTTGCGGGTCATGGTCATGAGGTTGAGCGGGGCGGCGAACTTCTGTGCCGTGATGGCCTTGGGCCGCGAGAACTCCCGGAGCCCGTCGGCGCCGTGGATTCGGCCGAAGCCCGAGTCGCCCGACCCACCGAACGGGAGCGAGGGGATCCCGGCGAAAGCCAGGAACGCGTTGACCGACACCATGCCCACGTCGAGCTTCTCCGCCAGCGCCAGTCCCCGCTTGCGGTTGCCGGTGAAGATCGCACCGCCGAGGCCGTAGCTGCTGGCGTTGGCCTTCTCGACCGCCTCCTCGAGGTCCGCGACCGAGTTGATGACGACGGTCGGCCCGAACGTCTCCTCGGTGATCGCCGTGGAGTCCTCGGGCACGTCGACCAGCACGACCGGCTCGACGACCCGCTCCCCCACCGACTCCTCGCCCCCGATGACGGCCGTGCCACCCCGGGCCAGCGCGTCCTTGACGTGCCGGCGGACGATGTCGATCTGGGACGGCAGCGTCATGGGTCCGTAGCTGGAGGTCACCGAGGTGCCGGGGGTCAGCGCCCGGACCTTCGCGGTGAACTTGTGGACGAAGGCGTCCCGGACGTCCCTGTGGACGTAGATCCGTTCGACGCCGGCGCACGTCTGCCCCGCGTTGCCCATGGCGCCGAAGACCGCCTGGTCGACGGCCGAGTCCAGGTCGGCGTCGGCGTCCACCAGGAACGCGTCCTTGCCGCCGCCCTCGATGACGACGGGGGTGAGGGTCTCCGCGCAGGCGGCCATGACCTTGCGGCCCGTCGCGGCCGACCCGGTGAACGCCAGTTTGTCCACGCCCGCCCTGCACAGCGCGGCGCCGGTCGAGCCGTCACCCGTGATGGTCTGGAACAGCGGCTGGGAGGCGCCGAGCGAGTTCCACACCTCGGCGAGCCAGACGCCCACTCCGGGCGTGAGTTCACTGGGCTTGAACACCACGGCGTTGCCGGCGGCCATGGCGTAGGAGAGGGTGCCCATCGGGGTGAACGCGGGATAGTTCCAGGGGCCGATCGCGCCGACGACGCCGTACGGCTGGTACTCGACGTAGGCCGCCTGGTTGCTCATGAGCAGTCCGGCGGACACCGAGCGGCGGCGCAGCACCTTGTCGGCGTTCTTGGCCGCCCACTCCAGGTGGCTCACCGTGAGCATGACCTCGAGCGTCGCGTCCTCGTCCGGCTTGCCGGTCTCGGCGGAGATGAGCGAGGCCAACTCGTCGGAGCGGGAGGCGATCGCCCGCTTGTACTCGAGCAGCCACTCCCGACGACCGCGCGGACCCTGGGCGGCCCACCAGCGGGCGGCGGCGCGCGCACGCTCGACGGCGAGCGCCACCTCCTCGGGTCCGGCGATCGGGTACTCCGCCAGGACCGTGCCGTCCCGGGGATCCAGGCTCGCGAGCGTGGGGCCGGTCTTGCTGGGTTCGGTGGTCGTCATTCGGGTTCCCTCCAGTTTTCGATCACATATATTTGATGTACCGTCCGTGATACGGGCCACAGTAGTCGACTGTGCCCGCCACCGTCACCCCCTGACAGAAAACCGAGGCCAGACGTGTTCGACATCCTCACCGAAGAACAGCGGGACTTCGCCAGGTCCATCGACGACTTCTGCGCGCGCGAGGTCGGAAGCGCCGAGAAGCGGCGGGAGCTCACCACCGAGGGCGGCACCCACTCGCCCGAGATCTACGCCAAGATGGCCGAGCTCGGCTGGCTGGGGCTGACCGTCCCGGAGGAGTACGGCGGCGCCGACGCCGGAGCCGTGGAGCTGTGCCTGCTGCTCGAGCACTCGCTGCGCGGCCTCGCCCCCATCGGTGGCATCGGCCCGACCCTCATCACCGGTGCCGCCTACCAGAAGTTCGGCTCCGAGGAGCAGCGCAGACGCGCGCTCGACCTGGTCGTCAAGGGCGGGACCCTGTCCATCTCGATGTCCGAACCCGGCGCCGGGTCGGACGTCGCGGCGCTGCGCTGCAAGGCCGTCCGCGACGGCGACGACTGGGTGATCACCGGCCAGAAGACCTGGTGCTCCAACGCCCACTTCGCCGACAGGATCCTCCTTGTCGCGCGGACAGACTCGTCCGGCGCCAAGCACGAGGGCATCACCATGTTCGACGTGCCGGCCGACATCGAGGGCCTGCAGATCACCGGCATCGAGACCATGGGAGGCAAGGAGGTCAACGACCTGTACTTCACGGACGTCCGCCTGCCCGCCGACTCGGTGATCGGCGAGGTCGGTGGCGGCTGGAAGCAGCTCATGACCGGCCTGAACACCGAGCGGCTCATCCTGGCCGCCATGCAGCTCGGCGTGGCCCAGCGCGCCTTCGACGACTGCCTGACGTTCATCCGCGAGCGGGAGCAGTTCGGCCGCCCCGTCGGCACGTTCCAGGTCATCCGGCACCGGATGGCGGACCTGGCGACCGAGATCGAGGCCACCCGCCTGCTGGTCTACGCCGTGGCCAGGAAGATCGACGAGTCCGACCCCCAGGCACTCTTCCCGCGCGAGGCCTCCATGGCCAAGCTCAAGGCCTCCGAGCTGAGCAAGCGGGTCACCCTCGAGTGCATGCAGTCCATGGGCGGTTACGGCTACGCCACCGAGTACGGCATGGAGCGCCTCGTCCGCCAGGCCGTGGTGTCCACCATCTACGGCGGCACCAACGAGGTCCAGCGCGACATCATCGGGAAGACGTACGGGCTGTGAGCGCGCCGCACACCGACGAGCTGGCCGCGATCCGGGCCCTGGAGACCGTCCCCACCGACAGGGTGACGGCTCTGTGGGACTCACTGGAGCCCGCCGGGATCGACGAGATCGCCGGGACCCGGTGGAAGGGCACCGGCCTCGACACCGGGCACCCGATGTTCGCGATGCTCGGGCAGATGCGCTGGTGGGGCAAGGACTTCACCGACCCGCGGAAGGTGGACCCGATCCTGGTCACCGACGAGTCCGGGGCGGTCGTCCCGGACACCTCCGCGACCGGCGGGGGCGGCGCCTCGCTCTGGGAGGTCTCGTTCCGCGGCCGCCCGTGCGCCTCCATGGTGTACGACCGGCTGCCGGTGATCGACCACTTCGCCGTCGTCGACCCCGACACCCTCCTGGCCGTGATGAACGGCCGGGGGACCCTCCACGAGGGCGAGCACTTCTGGTTCCTCCTCGAACGCGAGCGGTAGCGAGGGCCGGGGTGCATCCGACCCGCGCCCGGGTGCGCGACTCGTGTGCACCCGGCGACATCGCGGGTCGGGTGCGCCGGGCGGCGATACGGACCAGACTGGGCGCATGACCCCGAACACCGACCGCCCGGTCCGCATCGCCGTCCAACTCCAACCGCAGCACGCGCCCGACTACGGTCTCCTGCGCGATGCCGTCCGCCGGTCCGAGGACGCGGGCGTCGACGTGGTGTTCAACTGGGACCACTTCTTTCCGCTCTACGGCGACCCCGACGGCGCGCACTTCGAGTGCTGGACCATGCTCGCCGCCTGGGCCGAGCAGACCGAGCGGGTCGAGATCGGCGCGCTGGTCACCTGCAACAGCTACCGGAACCCGGACCTGTTGGCGGACATGGCCCGCACCGTCGACCACATCTCGGGCGGCCGCCTGATCCTGGGCCTGGGCAGCGGGTGGTTCGAGCGGGACTACGCCGAGTACGGGTACGACTTCGGGACCAAGGGGTCGCGCCTCGACGACCTCGGCGACTCGCTCGAGCGGATCGACCGTCGCTTCGCCACGCTCACCCCTCCCCCGACCCGGCACATCCCGGTGCTCCTCGGCGGCGGGGGCGAGCGCAAGACCCTGAAGCACGTGGCCCGTCACGCCGACATCTGGCACTCGTTCGTGGACGTGGAGACCTACCGCCACAAGTCCGGGGTGCTGGCCGGGCACTGCGCCGACGTCGGTCGGGACCCGGCTGAGATCGAGCGCTCCACCGAGATCGGCGGCGCCGCCTCCGCCGACGACGCGCGGCGCTCGGCGGACGCCCTGCTGGCCGAGGGCGTCACGCTGTTCACCGTGGGCCTGAACGGGCCCGACTACCCCTTGGATCTGGTGGAGTCGCTGGTGGCCTGGCGCGACGGCCGCTGACGGCCCGGCTCCGTCGCTGAGGGGCGGACTCAGCCGCGGTTGACGGCGCGGTCGGCCCGGCGCCACACGCGGAAGGTGTAACCGGACGCCGCGAGCATGAGCACCAGCACGAACGAGGCGAGGATCGACGGGCGCCCGACCACGATCAGGCCGACCGCGTTGACCAGCGCGAGGACGGTGAAGAACCCGACGAACCCGCCCAGGACCTCCAGCCGCTGCCGGGTCCCGAGCGCGTCCCCGCCGCTCCGAGCCACGACCGGTCAGCTCTTCAGACCGCCGGCGGTGAGGCCGGAGATGATCCGTCGCTGGAAGATCAGCACCATGATCACCAGCGGGACGGTGACGAGCGCACCCGCCGCCATGATCGCCGCGTGCGGCGGGATGTAGGGGTTGACCCCGGAGAACCGGGCGATCGCCACGGTGACCGGCTCGGTCGAGGAGTTGGACAGCTGCTGCGACAGCAGGAACTCGTTCCACGTGATGATGAACGCCAGGATCGCGGTGGTGAACAACGCCGGCGCGGCGAGCGGCAGGATGATCTTGATGAACGCCTGGCCGCGGGTGGCGCCGTCGACGCGCGCCGCCTCCTCCAGCTCCCAGGGCAGGTCGTTGAAGAACGAGGTCAGGGTGTAGATGGTCAGGGGCAGCGCGAACGAGATGTTGGGGATGATGAGCGCCTGGTAGGTGCCGATCCAGCCGATGTCGGTGAACAGCTGGAACAGCGGCGTGACCAGCGCGACGCCGGGGAACATCGACGCGGCCAGGATGACGCCGGTGACGAGGAACTTCCCGCGGAAGTCCACCCGCGCGAGCGCATAGGCGGTGAAGACGCCGAAGAGCAGCGCCAGCGCGGTGGTGATGGAGCTGATGATCACCGAGTTGATGATCGCACCGAAGAAGTTGTTGCCCGCGTCCGTGGCCAGCGCCTCACGGAAGTTGTCCAGGGTGAGGTGCGAGGGCACGGGACTGGCGGAGAACACGAACCGGTTGTCGCGGAACGCGGTGACGAGCATCCAGTAGAACGGCGCGAGCCCCCAGATCAGGATGAGCAGGGCCCCGATGTAGGTGCCGATCCTCGGGCCGAGTGGCTTGCGGGGCGCCCGGAGGTCGTCGTTGTTGTCCCGATCGTGGAGACCGGGGTGTGACGACGACGAGGTGGGCGGCCGCGTGGTGGACGACGTGGACGGTTCAGGCGCTCGGTGACTCACCGGATCTCCTCCTTCTTGCCGGTGCGGTCATCGACGACATTCGCGCCGAGGAACTTCACCATGACGAACGCCACGGCGAAGATCAGCAGGAACACCAGTGTCGATATGGCGGACGCGCTGTTGAAGTTGCCCATCCGCATCTCGTTGACCACCAGCATGGACACCGTCGCGGTGGGCGAGCCGGAGTTGGCCGACACGAGGATCACGGGCAGGTCGTACATGCGCAGCGCGTCGAGGGTGCGGAAGAGGATCGCCACCATCAGGGCCGGCCGGACCAGCGGCAACGTGATCCTGGTGAACTGCTGCCACCGTGAGGCGCCGTCCACTCGGGCCGCCTCGTAGACGTCCCCGGGGATCATCTGCAACCCGGCGAGGATCAGCAGCGCCATGAAGGGCGCGGTCTTCCACACGTCCGCGATGATGATGGCCATACGGGCGTAGAACGGGTCGGTGGTCCAGGCGATGTTGGTGCCCAGCATCGTGTTGGCGATCCCGTTGGGGGCGAAGATGAACGCCCAGAGCTTGGCGGTGACGGCGGTGGGGATCGCCCACGGCACGAGGACCGCCGCGCGCAGGAGCGAGCGTCCCCAGATGCTCTTGCCCATCACCACCGCCATGGCGAAGCCGAGCACGGTCTCGAGCGAGACGGTGGTGACGGTGAAGAACAGGGTGTTGCCCATGGCGGGCCAGAAGTCGACGGCCGAGACACCGGGCGGGCAGGGGATGGTGCCGTCGCCGCCCCGGGCCGGGCACGCCTGGGTGAGCCAGTAGAGATAGTGCTGGAACCCGGCGAACCCACCGTCCGAGAACATCCCCGTGGCGGGATCGAGGCCGCGGTCGGCCTGGAAGGACAGGTACACCGCACGGACGACCGGGTAACCGATCACCACCGCGAGGATCGCGAGCGCGGGGCCCACCATCCACACCGGACGCCAGTCGAATCTCTTCTCGACCAGTGGCGCCGGGGACTTCTCACTCGTCGTCATCGCTGCAGCTCCTCATCGGATCGCACCCGCCCTCACCACGACGGCCGATGGGCCCCGGGAATGCTACCCGGGGCCCATCAGCGCGGTGATGTCATACCTGCTGTTCGGACTCTGGTGTCACTGAGCCGCTTGGTCGATCGCGGCGCTCATGTCGGTGAGCGCCTGCTCGACGTTCTTCTCGCCACGCAGCGCGGCGAACGTGTTGTCCTGGATCGCCTTGGACACCGCCGGGTAGTACGGCGTGACCGGGCGCGGCTCGGCGTTCTCGAGAGCCGCCTTGAGGGCCGGCATGTACGGGAACTCCTGCTGCAGCGCCTCGTCGTCGTAGATCGAGGACAGGACCGGCGGGAACGACTGCTCGGCGAAGCCCATCTGGACGTCCTCGGAGATGATGAACTCGAGGAACGCCTGGGCCGTGGCCTTGTTCTCGGAGAACACGTTGATGGCGTTGTTGTAGCCGCCGAGAGTGGACCGGCCTGCGCCGTCCTGGCCGACGATGGGTGCGACCTCGAACCGGCCCTGGACCTGGGACGTGGGATCGGACTGGCCCGACTCGTACATGTACGGCCAGTTGTAGGAGTACATGGTCTCGCCGGCGAGGAAGGCCTGCGCGGTCTCCTCCTCCGTGAAGGCGTCGGTCTGCGGGGGGATCACGCCGTTCTGGTAGGCGTCGACCAGGGCGGTGAGGCCGGCGCGTGCCTGATCGGTGTCGAGCTCCGGGGTCTGCCCGTCGTCACCCACGACCTGACCGCCCCAGCTGTGGATGAACTGGGTGGCGGCGACGGTGAGGCCCTCGTAGAGGCTGAGCTGCGTCTGCAGGCAGTCGACATCGGCGCCTTCCGCGGCCTCGCAGGACGCGACCAGTGCGTCCCAGTTGGCGGGCGCCTCCGGCTGGAGGTCCGTGCGGTAGTACAGCAGCTGGGCGTTGGTGTTCTGCGGGATGCCGTAGAGCGTGCCGTTGTAGGTCGCGGAGTCCACGGCGGCCTCGATCAGGCCGGACGTGTCGACCTCGGTGTCGCCCTCGATCGGCTGCAGCCACCCGTTGGCCGCGAAGTACGCGGTGTCCGTGACGTCGAGAGCGAACACGTCGTACTCGCCGCTCTCGGTCTGGAGGGACTGCGTGAGGGTGTCCCGCTGACCGTCCTGCTCGGCGGGGAGCTCACGGAGGGTGACCTCCTGGTCGGGGTTCTCCGCGTTCCACTGCTCGATGACGGGACGGAGCTTGTCCGTGTCGTTGCTGCCCATCGCGAAGGTGATCGGGCCGACGCCCGAGGTGCCGGCCTCCGCCTGCTCGTCGGATTCGTCACCACCACCGTTGCCACAGGCCGCGGTGAGCACCGCGACCATGGATGCGGCCGCCGCCGCCTTGAGGAACCTGCCGTGAACGGCCATGCGCTCTCTCCTACTGTCGTGTCTCGCCTACCGCCGACGTGTGCCGACGGTCGGGTGATCCCGGGTTCACTGTGACGCGGGTCTCTCTGAGGTCCCGCTGAGCGTAACCCACACGGGGCCTGTGGCGTCGGACCATGGACGGTCCCATCGCCGACTCCCCGCCGTACCGCCGCCCGTGGGCCACGAGACTCAGATCACACGCGACACTCTAGCAACAACAGATGTTGCAGTCCGCCCCTACCGCCCTCATCGGGCCGGTAGCCCGCCTCGGCGCACCCGGTCACCGCAGTCGCAGGCCGGTCTCCACGTCGAAGAAGCGGACCTCGCCGTCGAGCGCGGCCAGGAACATGGTCTCGCCCTTACCCGGGTGGTCACCCGATTCGGCCCGGTAGACCACCGGGTGCCCGTCCGCGGTGGAGCAGTGCAGGTAGCTGTCCGCCCCCAGCTCCTCGACCAGGTCCACGGTCACCTCCAACCCGTGACCGTCCCCGGCGATCCGCAGGTGCTCCGGCCGCACGCCCACGGTGACCCTCGGTCCGGACCCCGGCGGGACCTCTTCCGCGAAACCCTCCAGGTCCACTCTGCCGTCCGAGACGGGCGCGTCGAAGAGGTTCATCGACGGCGATCCGATGAAGCCGGCGACGAAGGCGTTGACCGGGTTGTGGTACAGCTCGCGCGGGGTGTCGACCTGCTGCAGGATGCCGTCCTTGAGCACCGCCACCCGATCCCCCATCGTCATGGCCTCGACCTGGTCGTGGGTCACGTAGATCATGGTGGTGCGCAGGTCACGCTGCAATTTGGCGATCTGGGCGCGGGTGGCCACCCGGAGCTTGGCGTCGAGGTTCGACAGCGGCTCGTCCATGAGGAACACCTGCGGGTTGCGCACGATCGCCCGGCCCATGGCGACCCGCTGGCGCTGACCACCGGAGAGTTCCTTGGGCTTGCGGTCGAGGTAGTCCGTGAGGTCGAGCATCTCCGCGGCGCGGTCCACCCGCTCCGCGATCTCCTTCTTGGAGGCCTTGGCCAGCTTGAGCGCGAAACCCATGTTCTCGCGCACGGTGTAGTGCGGGTAGAGCGCGTAGTTCTGGAAGACCATCGCGATGTCCCGGTCCTTGGGCTCCGTCCCGGTGACGTCCCTGTCACCGATGAGGATGCGTCCGGCCGAGACGTCCTCGAGCCCGGCGAGCGCGCGGAGAGTGGTGGACTTCCCGCAGCCCGACGGTCCCACCAGGACCAGGAACTCGCCGTCGGCGATCTCCAGATCGAGTCGGTCCACACTGCGCCGTGCGGCGCCCGGGTAGATGATGGACACGTTCTCGAAGGTCACCGTAGCCATGGAGAGATCCTTCCCTTCACCGGCAGGAACGTGCCGGACGATCCGAGATTGAGGGTTGTCACGACGACTGTAGCGTCACGGGACCGGTGTTCACCGGCACTGCGCCCACAGTTCATCCGCACGTGTCCTCAGCACGCCCGCGCCGTCGCCCGCGCTCCCTAGGGTCACAGCGTCCTCGTGCGCCCGTGTGGGGCGCACACGTCCTCAGGGAGAACCGTTGTCAGTCCGCAGTCTGCTTCCGATCGCCACCCCCGGAATCTCCAACCGCCAGCACCTGACCTGTGTGTACAAGTGCGGTGACCAGTGCGCGGCGCCGGTCCCCAACACGAGCGGCAACCCTTACTTCGGGGACGTCGCCACCGAGATCAGCCGCCGGGGGGCGCTCAAGGCGGCGGGCGTGGTCGCGCTCGCGGTGGGGGCCACCCAGGTCCTGCCCGCCTCCGTCGCCGCGCAGGGCTCCCTCGGCACGGGCTCGGCCGGGGCACCCGGGTCGACGGGTGGGGGCACCCTCGACACCGGTTTCCTCCCCGTGGAGCCCAACACCGCGGACGCCGTGACCGTGCCCGTCGGGCACTCCAGCGACGTGGTGATCCGCTGGGGCGACCCGGTGGTCCCCGGGGCGCCCGGCTTCGACTTCGAGAACCAGACGGCCGCCGCGCAGGCGGTGCAGTACGGCTTCAACTGCGACCTGGCGGTCCTGTTCCCCATGGACGACCGCGACGACCGGTTCCTGCTCACCGTCAACCACGAGTACACCACCGAGCCGATGATGTTCCGCGGGTACGACCCCGCCGCCCCGACCCGCGAGCAGGTGGAGATCGCCTGGGCCGCACACGGCATGACGGTGGTGGAGCTCGCCAGCAGGCCGTCCGACGGCGGGCTCGATCCCGTGATGGGGTCCTACAACCGCCGAATCACCGCGACGACGCCGTTCGAGCTGCGGGGCCCGGCCGTCGGCCCCCTCACCCGGACCACCGCCGACCCCACCGGGACCCGCGTGCTGGGAACACTCAACAACTGCGCCGGCGGCCACACCCCCTGGGGGACCGTCCTGTCCGGCGAGGAGAACTTCAACCAGTACTTCGGCACCACCGGCTCCGTGACCGACCCGGCGCGTGTGGAGGCCCTGCGTCGCTACGGCGTGGCGGTCGGTGAGTCGGGTCGCAAGTGGGAGCGCTTCGACAGCCGCTTCGACCTGGCCGCCGAGCCGAACGAGGTCAACCGTTTCGGCTACATCGTCGAGGTCGATCCCTGGAACCCGGACTCCACGCCGGTCAAGCACTCGGCGCTCGGGCGGTTCAAGCACGAGGGCGGGACCGTTCACGTGACCGCCGACGGGACCGTCGTCATCTATTCGGGCGACGACGAGCGGTTCGACTACCTCTACAAGTTCGTCTCCAGCCGGAAGATGGTGCCGGGGCGGACCGCGGCGGCGCGGACCCAGAACATGAGGATCCTCGACGAGGGGACGCTCTACGTGGCCACCTTCACCGGCAACTCCCCGGAGTCGGAGATCGACGGGTCGGGCACGCTCCCCTCGGACGGCGCGTTCGACGGGACGGGCGGCTGGATCCCGCTCATGACCGTCGACGCGGCCGGCAACGCCGTCTCCCACGTCACCGGCATGACCGCGGAGCAGGTCGCCGTGTACACACGCATGGCGGGCGACGCGGTCGGGGCCACCAGGATGGACCGGCCGGAGGACGTCGAACCCAGCCCCACGACCGGCAAGGTGTACATGGCGCTGACCAACAACACCCGCCGCACCGTCGGCCAGGTCGACGAGGCCAACCCCCGGCACGACAACAAGCACGGGCAGGTCGTCGAGATCACCGACGACCACGCCGGGACGACCTTCGGTTGGAACCTGCTCCTCGTGTGCGGCGACCCCGCCGCCGCCGACACCTACTTCGGCGGCTTCGACAAGTCCAAGGTCAGCCCGATCTCCTGCCCGGACAACGTGGCCTTCGACCCCTCCGGTGGGCTGTGGGTGTCCACCGACGGCAACGCGCTCGGATTCAACGACGGGCTCTACTCGGTGGCCACAGAGGGGCCGAACCGGGGCGAGACCAAGCTGTTCCTCACCGTGCCGATCGGTGCGGAGACCTGCGGTCCGCTCGTCTTTGCCGACCGCGCGATCGTCAACGTCCAGCACCCCGGGGAGAAGGACGGGGCCTCGATCGAGAACCCCGCCTCCCACTGGCCCGACGGCGGGACGTCGCAGCCACGTCCGTCGACGGTCGTGGCGTGGAGGGACGGGTTCACCGGCGGGACCGGGTCGCTCTCCGCGGGGTCACTCTCCGCGGGGTCACTGTCCGCGGGGTCACTCCCGGCGGGCTCGTCGGGTTCCTGATCGTCCGTGTGCGGGGGCGGGGGGCGGGGTCAGGGTCGTC
>NZ_JAALDZ010000157.1:0-2929 GCF_014145125.1 Dietzia sp. CQ4
CCGGGCGCGGGGGGCGGCTGAGCAGGGCGACGAGGTGGGGCAGGGCGACGAGGTGGGGCAGGCCGGTCCGGCGGGCGGTCCCGACCAGCCCTGATCCCGCCGGCCCCCGCCGCCGGTCAGGACTGATCCCCCGCAGGCATCTCAGGTGCCGACAGCTCAGATGCCGACAGCTCAGATGCGGTCGAAGTCGAGACCGCCCTGTGCGCCCGCACTGCCGCGCAGGACGGCACGCCGCTGGAGCGCGTAGACGAGTGTGCCGATCGCACCCACGCCCACACCCACGGCGCAGAGGATCACCGCTCGCATGTCGACCTCGTCCATGAGCATCATGGCCAGGAGGGCGATCGTCCACGCGAGGGTCCCGATGAGGACGACGGGCCGCGGGTCCAGCAGGTAGGCCGGGATCCGGGGCACCTGCGGCTCTGCCGGGCTGTCCGTCATGACCGCGACGCTACCGCAGGCGGGGGGCCGGTTACTCTATGACGGTTCCTCACCCACCGCCAGGAAGGTCTCCAGATGTCGCAGAGCGCCGGGGCCCCGTCGCGGTCCCCTGTACGGATCGGGGCCGTCGACCGGTACTTCAAGATCAGTGAGCGCGGTTCGACGGTGGCCCGCGAGGTGCGCGGCGGGTTGGTCAGCTTCTTCGCGATGGCCTACATCATCGTGCTCAACCCGCTGATCCTCGGTTCGGGTGTCGACGTCGAGGGCAACCAGCTGTCGATCATCGAGATCGCCGCCGTCACCGCCTTCACCGCGGGGGTGATGACGGTGGCGTTCGGCGCGATCGCCCGCTACCCGTTCGCCTTCGCGACCGGCCTGGGGATCAACTCCCTCGTCGCGGTCACCATCGCCAGGCAGGTCACGTGGGCCGAGGCCATGGGGCTGATCGTCATCGAGGGCATCATCATCGTCATCCTGGCGGTGAGCGGGTTCCGCAAGGCCGTCTTCGACGCCATCCCCTCGGACCTCAAGGCCGCGATCGCCGTGGGCATCGGGTTGTTCATCGCCATGGTCGGCTTCGTCGACTCCGGTTTCGTGCGTCGACTCCCCGACGCCGCGGGCACCACGGTCCCGGTGGGACTGGGGATCGAGGGGTCGATCGCCTCGTGGCCCACCGCCGTGTTCGCCTTCGGGCTCCTGCTGTGCGGTGTGCTCGTGGCCCGGCAGGTGCGCGGCGGCATCTTCATCGGCATCGTGGTCACCACCGTCGTGGCCATCATCGTCGAGGCCGTCGCGAACGCCGGACCGTCCTTCGTCGACGGTGAGCCCTCGCCCACCGGGTGGAACCTCGCGGTCCCGGGGATCCCCGAGACCCTGGGTGGGCTGCCCAACCTGTCCCTCATCGGGCAGGTGGATCTCTTCGGCGCGTTCGTCCGGATCGGTCCGCTGGCGGCCAGTCTGTTCGTCTTCACCCTGCTGCTCGCCAACTTCTTCGACGCCATGGGCACCTTCACGGGGCTGGGCAAGGAGGCCGGGCTCATGGACGAGAAGGGCAATCTGCCCAACATGAAGACCGCGCTCGTGGTCGAGGGCGTCGGTGCCGTGGCGGGTGGCTTCACCTCGTCGTCGTCCAACACGGTCTTCCTCGAGTCGGCCACAGGTATCGCCGAGGGCGCCCGCACCGGGCTGGCGAACATCGTCACCGGTGTCCTCTTCCTCATCGCGATGTTCTTCACCCCGCTGTACGAGGTCGTCCCCGTGGAGGCGGCGGCTCCCGCACTCGTGGTGGTCGGCGCGCTCATGATGTCGCAGATCGTCAACATCGACTTCACGCGCTTCGCGATCGCGCTGCCGGCCTTCCTCACGATCGTCACCATGCCGTTCACCTACTCGATCGCCAACGGCATCGGCATCGGGTTCGTGGCCTGGGTCGTCATGGCCACCGCCACCGGCAAGGCCCGGTCCGTGCACCCGCTGCTGTGGGTGGTCGCGGCGGCGTTCCTCGTGTTCTTCGCGATCGGGCCCATCACCGAGCTGCTGGCCTGAGCGGCGCGGGCAGTGCTCGTCGTCGACGTCTCCGATCCCGCCGATCCCCGGCTGGACGACCTGCGCGACCTCAACCACTCCGACCGTCGCCCCGACCTGCCGGGCGGCCGGGGTCTGGTGATCGCGGAGGGCACCTACGTGGTGGGCCGGATGCTGCTGTCCCGGTTCCGCCCGCACGTCCTGCTGGGGACCGACGCGCGACTGCAGCAGCTGCGGCGTGAGGCGACCGCCGAGGGCTGGGACGCCGATGAGCGCGCCGACGGCGCCGTGTACCTGCGCACCACCAAGGACGTGCTCAGCGAGGTGATCGGGTTCCGGTCCAGCCGGGACATCCTGGCCGCCGCCGACCGGCCGACGCCGCTCGAGGTCGACGCCGTCGTGGGCGGTGCCCGGACCCTCGTGGTGCTCGAGGGCGTCAACGACCCCGAGAACCTCGGGGCGATCTTCCGCAACTGCGCGGCGCTCGGCGTCGACGGGGTGCTCTTCGGCGCCGCCACCGGGGACCCTCTCTACCGGCGGGTGGTGCGCGTGTCCATGGGGCACGTCCTGCGGCTGCCGTTCGCACACCTGCCGGGGACCCCGACCACCTGGCAGCGCTGCCTCGGGGATCTGACCGCGCAGGGCTTCCGCACGGTGGCGCTGACCCCGTCGGCGGAGGTGCCGCTGTCCCGGGCCGTCGACTCGGACAAGGTGGCCTTCGTCCTGGGCGCGGAGGGTCCCGGTCTCACCGAGCACGCGATGCGGGCGTGTGACGTCCGGGCGACGATCCCCATGACGGCCGGGACGGACTCGCTCAACGTGGCCACGGCCGCGGCGGTGGCGTTCTACGAGCGGTCGCGCGGCTGACCGCGGCGGTGCGTCACCGCCGGTTCGCCAGGCGTCGGTTCATGGCCCCGCCGGCCCGCCGCACGGTGTCGCCGACGACACCGGCGATCCTGCGGAC
>NZ_JAALDZ010000158.1:0-17107 GCF_014145125.1 Dietzia sp. CQ4
GGGCCGGAACTCCTCTCGGAGTTCCGGCCCGCGGTCGGGTGTCAGCGGTGGATCAGTGCTCGTCGTGGCGACGCGTACGGTTCTCCTGCTGCAACGTGGTGAGCATCGAGTGCTCGCGGTCGTGCTTGCCGTGATCGGCGTCGTCGAGATGACGCACCTCGTCGACGGGGTCGGCGGTGAGTGCGCCCCTCGGGGGCCGGCCGGCCGCACCGAGCTGGTTCATCTTCGTGGGCACCTTGGCACCCGCGTACTCGAGCGGAACCGCGTGACCGTGCTCGTCCATCCCGCCCAGCGGCTGGTGGACCTCGACGAACTCGCCCTGCGGCATCCGCATGATGATGCCGGTCTCGATCCCGTGCTCCAGGACCTCCCGGTCGGCCCGCTGGAGACCCAGGCAGAGACGGTAGGTGAAGAAGTACATGACCGGCGGCAGCAGGATCAGACCGATCCGGCCCGCCCATGTGGTGGCGTTCAGCGAGATGTTGAAGTGATACGCGATGAG
The DNA here is from genome assembly GCF_014145125.1 of Dietzia sp. CQ4. Lineage (NCBI taxonomy): Bacteria > Bacillati > Actinomycetota > Actinomycetes > Mycobacteriales > Dietziaceae > Dietzia > Dietzia sp. CQ4. The sequence goes on from NZ_JAALDZ010000158.1 coordinate 503, forward strand.
GTCGTTGGATCCCATCAACACCAGGATCACGTAGAACGTGATGGCCATGACGCCGGCGGCGGTACGAACCGGAACGTCGCGCGGACGCTGGAGCAGGTTGTGGTGCGCGGTGTCACCGGTGAGCTTGGCCTCGATCCACGGGTACAGGAACATCACCGCGACCATGGCCCCGAGCATCACGGCCACCCAGAGGACGGCAGGGATGGTGTAGTTGCCCAGGTAGATCTCCCACGCAGGCATCACGCGGGCGCCGCCCTCGGTCCACAGCATGTACCAGTCGGGTTGCGAGCCGGCGGAGATATGGGATGGGTTGTACGGCCCGAGGTTCCATATCGCGTTGATGGTGAACAGGCCCGAGAAGAGCATGAGCATGCCGACCGTGATGGCGCCGAACGCGATGGACTTGACGGCGAAGACCGGGAGGATCCGGACGCCGACGACGTTGTTCTCCGTGCGGCCCGGCCCGGGGAACTGCGTGTGCTTCTGGTACCAGACCAGCGCGAGGTGCGCGGCGATCAGGGCCAGGATGATGGCGGGGATGATGAGCACGTGCAGGACGTAGAAGCGCGGGATCATGAGGTCGCCGGGGAAGTCCCCGCCGAAGATCATCCAGTGCATCCAGGTACCGATCACCGGGAGCCCGACGATGATGCCGGAGGTGATCCGGAGGCCGGTGCCCGACAGGACGTCGTCCGGCAGGCCGTAGCCGAGGAAGCCCTCGACGATGCCCAGCAGCAGGAGGACGCAGCCGATGACCCAGTTGGCCTCACGCGGGCGACGGAACGCACCGGTGAAGAAGATGCGGATCATGTGGACCACCATCGAGGCGACGAAGAGCAGCGCCGCCCAGTGATGGATCTGCCGGACGAAGAGCCCGCCACGCACCTCGAAAGAGATGTTGAGCGCGGTCTCGTAGGCCCGGGAGATCTCGATGCCGTTGAGCGGGGCGTAGGCGCCCTGGTAGATCACCTTCGACATCGACGGGTCGAAGAAGAGGGTGAGGTACACGCCCGAGATCAGCAGGATCACGAAGCTGTACAGGGCGATCTCGCCCAGGAGGAACGACCAGTGCGTGGGGAAGACCTTGTTGATCTGCCGGCGCATGCCCTTGGCCATGGTGTACCGCGAGTCGAGCGAATTGCCGACCGCGGCGATTTTGGTGTTGTTACTCATGAACGACGCTCCCAGAAGGCAGGTCCGACCGGCTCGATGAAGTCACCGTTGGCGACGAGGTAACCCTCGTTGTCAACCGCGATGGGCAACTGCGGCAGTGCGCGCGCGGCGGGGCCGAAGACCGGCTTCGCGTACTCGAGCGCGTCGAACTGCGACTGGTGGCACGGGCAGAGGAAGCGGTGCGTCTGCTGCTCGTACAGTGAGGTGGGGCAGGCGAGGTGCGTGCAGATCTTCGAGTAGGCGTACAGGTCGCCGTAGTTGAAGTTCTCCTGGCCCTTGCGCTTGATCACCCGGGCCGCGTCCGCCGGGCGGAAACGGATCAGCATGACCGAGTTGCGCACGCCGTGAATGGAGTGCATGTGCTCCTCGAAGTCGCCCAGGGCGCTCGCGGGAAGCGGGAACACGGACTCGAGTCCACCGGCCGCCAGGTCCTCGACGTGGATGCGCTCGAGGCGCCCCTCACCCGCGGGGGGATGGCCGTCCGGGTAGACCTTGCCGGTGTCTCGACCGAGGTACACCTTCTCGGCCGGGAGTCCGTCCGGGCGGGTGTCGGACGCGAGGGTCCACCCCGTGGTGTGCAGGGTGCCGTCTCCGGCGATGGTGAGTTCCCCACGGCGCCACGGGTTCTTGACCATGCCGCCGAGCGGCAGGATCGCGGACAGACCGATGAGGGCGACGCTCGCACCGAGGAAGCCGCCCATGACCTTGCGGCGACCCAGGGTCGAGGTCTTCCAGGAGTCGTTGAGCCCGGCGACGATGGTCCGGCGGTCGATGTCCTCCGACGGGCCGTCGTGACGGGTCTGGACCGAGATCTCCTCGGGGATGAACTTCTTGGTGAACTGCACCGCACCGAAGCCCAGGAAGAGGATCGACAGGCCGATCGTCAGGCCGAGGAGGGGCGTGTACACCATGTAGAGCCAGTAGCCGTCCTCGCCCTGACCGCGGTACTCCCAGGGCCAGGCGATGTAGATGACGGCGAAGGCCAGCGCGAGGACCGCGGACAGTGCGAACCAGGTGGTGACGACTCGTGCGGCACGCTTCTCGGATCGCGTGGTGACACCGTCCGGCCACCGGTTCTCGCGGAATCGGACGTCGACCTCGTCGAGTTCGGTTCCCAACCGGACGAGCTCGGCGTCGCTCATCCGGTCGAGGTCCGCGGGGGACGGGTTCTTGGGGGTCTCACTCATGAACGGGATCCGATCCAGAGGGTCGCACCGATGAGGGCGACGATGCCGACTAGCCAGATGGCCACACCTTCGGTCACGGGGCCGAGTCCGCCGAGCGCGTAGCCGCCGGGCGAGACCTTGGAGTCCGTGTCCTTGATGAAGGCGATGATGTCCTTCTTCTCGTCAGGCGTGAGCTGACGGTCCGAGAACTTGGGCATGTTCTGCGGACCGGTGAGCATCGCCTGGTAGATCTCCTGCTCGTTGGCAGGGTCGAGGATGGGGGCGTACTTGCCCGCCGACAGCGCTCCGCCGCGACCGGTGAAGTTGTGGCAGGAGGCGCAGTTGAGGCGGAAGAGCTCGGAACCGCGCGCGATCTCCTCGGCGCGGGCCTCGCCCGAGGCACCGCGCAGCGACCCCTGGGCGATCGAACCGTCGGGATCGGTGACGATCTCGGGACCGCCGCCGAAGAGGTCGACGTACGCCGCGAGCGCGATGATCTGGTGCTCGCTGTAGCGCGGCTTCTTGCGCTCGGCCTGGGCCTCGTTGTTGGCCGCCGGCATACGACCGGAATGGACCTGGAAGTAGGTCGCGCCCGCGCCCGTCCCGACGAGCGACGGACCGCGGTCCTCGACACCCTGCAGGTTCTGGCCGTGGCAGGTGATGCACGCGACGTCGTAGATCGACTTGCCCTCGGCGATGAGCGCGGCCTGGTCCTGCTGGGCGGTCGCGACCTGGGGCTCGGGAACGACGGCCGTGGCGATGGCCCCGGCGCCGAGGAGACCGGCGGCGATGACGAGCGCGCCGGTCGCCTTGCGGCGACGCTTCGACGAGGCCGGACGAGCCGGATTCACCGCGGGCTCCGGCGACGGCGTGTCCGCAGCGGGTGGGTGAGGTGAGTTCATTATGAGTTCCCTTTGGAGTTGGGACCTGCTGGACGCAGCGTCCTGCGGCCAGCTGACTACTGAATGAAGTAGATGGTGACGAAGAGGCCGATCCAGACCACGTCGACGAAGTGCCAGTAGTACGACACGACGATGGCCGCCGTGGCCTGGGCGGGAGTGAACCGGGACATGGTCGTCCGCATGACGAGGACGACGAACGCCAGGACGCCGGCCGCCACGTGGAGGCCGTGGAAACCGGTGGTGATGAAGAAGACGGACCCGTAGACGCTGGACGAGATCGTGGTGCCCTCGAGGTACAGCATGACGTACTCGTAGGCCTGACCGATGAGGAAGACCGTGCCCATGAGGGCCGAGATGATGTACCAGCGACGGAGACCGAAGACGTCACCCTGCTCGGCGGCGAAGACGCCCATCTGACAGGTAACCGAGGACGCCACGAGGATCGCCGTGATAGTCAGGGCGAACGGGACGTTGAGGTGCGTCGGGTAGGAGGGCCAGTCACCTCCCGAGTTCGCCTTGGAGACGAAGTACATCGCGAACAGCCCCGCGAAGAACATCAACTCCTGGGACAACCAGATGATGGTGCCCACACTGACCATGTTCGGCCGGTTCAGCGAATGAACGCGCTGAGCCATTGCCGATCCTGAGTTATCCACTGCGCTCGTCACGAGGCCAAGTATGACCCCTGAGGTGGGCGGAGGCTGCAGGGACCCCCGATTTCGGCGTGTCCCCACAGCGTTTTCGCAGGTCGTTCCTAGAACTCCCCGGTAACCCGTCAGGGGACGCACCCCGTGCAGGGGTATCAGGGCCTTCTCAGGCTCTTCTGCGGCTGGGGGAACGGGTCCCGTGACGGGAGTCCGCGGGCACCGACGACGCGGCTGGTGGCACGATTGTCACTGTGCGGTCGGACGGTGACGGACCGCCGGGATCCAGGGAGAGAGGTCGGGACACGTGGGGAGTTCTGCAGCGTTCGACGAGGGCCGGTCCTGGCCCGGGGTACTCGGCACGCTCACGGCGGGTGAGGACCTGGAACCGGCGGACGCCCGCTGGGCGATGTCCCGGATCATGGAGGGCCTCGCGACGGATGCGCAGATCGCGGCGTTCGGGGTCGCGCTCGACATGAAGGGTGTCACGGGTCCGGAACTGGACGCCCTGTCATCCACGATGCTCGACTACTCGCGTCGCGTGCCGACCTCCCGGCCCTGCGTCGACATCGTCGGGACCGGCGGGGACCGGCAGGGAACGGTGAACATCTCCACCATGTCCGCCCTCGTCGTGAGCGCCTGCGGAGTGCCCGTGGTCAAGCACGGTAATCGTGCGGCGTCATCGAAGAGCGGAGGGGCCGACGTCCTCGAGGCTCTCGGGGTGGCGATCGACCTGGGCCCGGAGGAGGTCGCCCGGTGTGTCGACGAGGTGGGTGTGGCCTTCTGCTTCGCCCCCGTGTTCCATCCCGCACTCCGCTTCGCCGCCGCGCCACGGCGGGAGATCGGCATCCCGACCGTCTTCAACATCCTGGGTCCCCTGACCAACCCCGCGGCCCCCGCGGCCAACCTCATCGGGTGCGCCTTCGACCGTCTCATGACCGTGATGGCGGAGGTCTTCGCGCTCCGCGGGCGCTCGGCGCTCGTCGTGCGGGGAGCCGACGGCCTCGACGAGATCACGATGACCGGGCCGACCCGCGTGCTGCGCGTCTCGCACGGCCGGATCGACGAGGACGAGATCGCCCCGGGCGACTTCGGGATGGCCACCTGCGCGATCGAGGAACTACGCGGGGGCGACGGACGTCACAACGCCGCCGTGGCCCGGGACCTGTTGGCGGGCGAGAAGGGCCCCGTCAGGGACGCGGTCCTGCTCAATTCCGCCGCGGCGCTGGTGGCGTTCGACGGCCTCGACCGGGACGCAGATCTCGTGACCGCGATGAGGTCGGCGTTGGATCGCGCCGCGAGGGCCGTGGACGACGGCGAGGCGGCCCGACTCCTGGACAGGTGGGCGGCCTTCAGCGCCGCGCGGGACTGATCCCTGCTCTGCTCGTCTCGGCGGCCGCCAGTTCGGCTCGATCCGCCCACCCCGTCAGCGTGTGGGCGCCGTCGACGGGGAGTGCCCAGCACCCCGCGACCGACACGATGCGGGTGGGTGCGGAGTCGATCCATCGGTGCACGTTCCGGATCTCCGAGGCGGTCGCGCCGGAGAACGGTCCGGGTCCGGGCTGCACGGTCGTGGCGCCCGCCCTGATCGAGTCGATGACGGGCAGTGGGGCGGCTCCGGCCGGCACGATCCCCGACGCGGCGAGACGTCCGTGACGCACGACTGCCACGGCCCAGGTCCGCGCGGGGCCGGGCTGGGCCAGGACCAGCTCGCGCACGCCGGCGGTGGCGGCGAGTTCCTGGTGTCGGGTGAGGATCCGGACGAGGGCGGCCGCGCGATCGCGTAGCCGGGCCGCACGCTCGAACGCTCCGCCCGCCGCGATCGCGTCGATCCGGTCGACCATCGCCCTGACGGCCGCCGAGGTCCGGCCGTGGACCAGCTCCTCCCAGCCCCCCGCGTCAGGAGGGGTGCCGAGGGTCTCGACGAGGTCCAGCCACGCCGCTCTGGCGTCCTCGGCTCTCCGGAACGGCCCGAGGGCGGACGGGTGCTCCGGAGTGCGGGTGACCTGTCCACGGATCGCACGCCCGGAGGGTGGGGAGAGCCACCACCCGCGACGGGGACTCCGCGAGCGCCGGTTGTAGGGCGGTTGCAGGGAGTCGATGAGCCGCTCCTCGACGGTCCACGCCTCCAGCAGGTGCGCACACGGCACCGACTCGACACTCGCGGCCAGCCCGACCATCGTGCGCATCCTGCTGCGCGAATCCGCTCCGGAATAGTACGAGCGGGCCCTCCTCCGTACCGACACGGATGACCCCACGTACAGGGCCCCGCCCGCGCCGTCCCGGAAGAGGTAGACCCCGGGGCCGGTGGTGAGCGAGTCGGTCAGCGCGGCGCGGCGGCGCACCTCGGGTGCGAGGCGGCCGTCGTACGCCCGGAGCTCGGTGAGCGTGGCCACCCCGCAGTCGCCGACCCTGGAGATCAGGGCGTGGAGGACGTCGACGGTGGCGCGGGCGTCCTGGAGCGCCCGGTGGTTGGGCTCGACGGTGGATCCCAGATGGGCGGCCAGTTCACCGAGTCGGTGCCCGCGGGTCTCGCCCCGGTGGAGGACCCGGCGTGCCAGGGCGAGCGTGCAGACCGACGGGGGATCCGGCCACTCATGGTCGGTCGACACGGCAGCGGCACGGAGGAATCCGAGGTCGAACCGGGCGTTGTGGGCGACCAGGACGGCGCCGCGGGAGAACTCCAGGAACGTCGACATCACCTCTCCGAGGGTGGGCGCCCCGACGAGGTCGCCGGGGTCGATGCCGGTGAGCCGACTGATGTGCCCGGGCAGGGCACCGTCGATGGCGACGAACGTGGACAGCTCCGCCCGGACCTCGCCGCCCCGGACGCGGACCGCGCCGATCTCGGTGATCTCGTCCGTCCCCGGTCGGGTGCCGGTGGTCTCCAGGTCGACGACGACGAACGTCACCTCGGAGAGCATCGGCTCGAGTTCGTCGAACGCCGCCTGGACCCCCTGGGTCCCGGGCGTGCGGACCGGCTCGCGCGTCAGGGGAGTGGGCATGGCGCAGACGGTAGCGACCCGGTCCGACAGGGTGTGACGGACGGACGTGCGGCCCGCCGCCGCGGAGAGGGATGTCGTACCCCGCCGATACGGTCGGCATCGAGCCGTAGATCGCGGCCCGGTAACGAATGGGCAACACGCCCAGGACGGAGTGTGACGTAGATCATGTTCTCGATGGACTGCTCACGGTGTCCGGCCCGCCCGCGCCGGTGCGAGGACTGCGTCGTCTCGGTGCTCTTGTCCGGAGAACCCCAGGTGGACGCGCTTTCCGAGGAGACGTGCGGGTACGTCCTGGAGCCGGAGGTGCGCTCGGCGATCGAAGTGCTCATGGAGCTCGGAATGGTCTCGAGCGTCGAGATCATGGCGTCGGAAACGGCCGCCTAGCGGATGGACTGGACTTCGACGAGATGGTTTCGTAACCTTTTCGAGACCTCGGAAGTCATCACCCGCCCGCCGGTGGGGGGCCGGGGTCACCACCAAAGCACCACCACGGTGCACCGGGGAACCACGTTCCACTGGGGTGAATCGCCCGAGGGCCGAGAGGTCCGGGCGTAGGACAGACTTCCGTGTCCGAACCCGTCAGCTAACCCGGTCGGTGTCCAGGAAGAAAGAGGAAATCACTCTCGTGGGAGCCCACAGCATCAAGGCCAGCTCGACCGGGCGCCGTGTCGCCACCGCAGGACTGCTCGCAGCCGGAGCCGCCATCGCCGGCGCCGGGACCGCGGCCGCCGCACCGGTGACCGTCGACGTCCCCGTCGAACTGCGTCTGCCCGGTGTGCCCGCACAGGTCACCGTCGATCTCCCTGAGGGCATCGCCCTCCCGGCCGGCCTCGCCCAGGCCGCCGCCGCACAGGCGGCCCCCGTCGAGTTCGCCGCCCCGGCGCCGCAGATCTCCACCGGTCAGCGCATCCTCGACGCCGCCAGCACCCGCGTCGGCTCGCCGTACGCATGGGGTGCCACCGGCCCCAACTCGTTCGACTGCTCCGGTCTGACCTCGTGGGCGTACAAGGAGGCGGGCATCTCCATCCCGCGCACCAGCCAGGCCCAGATCGGCGGCGGGACCCAGGTCTCCAAGGCCGACCTGCAGCCCGGGGACATCGTCGCCTTCTACAGCGGCGCCAGCCACGTGGGCATCTACGCCGGCAACGGTCAGGTCGTGCACGCCCCGTACTCCGGCACCTCGGTGAGCTACGCGCCGCTGGATTCCATGCCGTTCTACGGTGCGACCCGCTACTACTGAGTCGCCTCGCACCACGCTCTCCCGCGGACCCCGCCGAGCACCGGTCACGTAACCGGTACCGGCGGGGTTCGTCGTCTGTACCATCTCGACCACGGAGCGTGACGGTGCCCCCGCCGCGCTGCCGGTCGTCGCCGAACAGAGACCCGAGAGTGCCACAGTTCCCATGATCCACAGAGTCCGGTCGGCCGCCCTCGCCGCGGCCGCTCTCGTCGTCCTGAGTTCCGGTGTCGTGACGGTCTCGGCTCAGACCGCGGACCCCACGTGGACCGTGGGTCCGATCGAGATGGTGGGCCCGGCGCAGAGCACGGTCCGGTCCGGTGTCGACCCGGCGGAGGGCCCACCCGGTGAGGACCTGGCTGAGCTGGCGAGGTTGTCCGGGGAGGCCGGGGCCCTCGGGGAGGAGCTCCATCTGGCGCGGGCGGAACTTGAGCGGGCACACGCCGAGCGGGACCGACGCGAGCGCGAGGCCGGGGTCGCGGCGGGACTCGCCGTGGTCGCCGACGCCGGTGCCTCGCGCGACCAGTCCCTGGTGGATCGACTCGCGACCGTGCGCTATCGCGGGGGCGACACCGGGGCGACACGGGCCGCCGTCCTCGCCGAGAGTCCCCGCGACCTGGTCGACCGGCTCGGAACGCTGCAGCGGCTGTCCGGCACCACCACCAGCGCACTGGACGCCTCGCGTGCCGCCTCGGCTGAGGCCGCCCGCCTCCGCAGGGACGCGGACGTGGCATCGGAGATCGCGCGGGCCTCGGCCCGGGACGCACAGGGTCGGGCGGATGAGCTCGACCGGCGCTCGGAGGAGATGCGGGCGCGGATCGATGAGGTGAGACGTCGTGTCGACGCCCTCTCGGACGCGCAGCGTGCAGTCTGGGCCGGCGGCCCCCTGGTCCCGCCCGGTTACGTCGCCCCGGCTGTCGACGGTGTCAACACCGCGGCGCTGAACGTGGCTCTCACCCGGCTCGGTTCCCCGTACTCCTGGGGGGCGACCGGCGCGGAGGAGTTCGACTGCTCGGGTCTCATGGTGTGGGCGTACGCGCAAGAGGGGAAGACGCTACCGCGGTCGAGTCAGGCGCAGGCGGTGTCGGGCGCACCCGTCGCGATGGCCGACATCCAACCGGGCGACCTCGTCATCTACTACCCGGGGGCGACCCACGTCGGCATGTACGCCGGCGACGGACTGGTGCTGCACGCGCCGACCTACGGGGTCCCCGTCAAACTCGAGAAGGTCGACGCGATGCCGATCAGCGGGATCCGTCGGTACTGACGCGGGGACTCCGGGCGGGGCCTCCCCGGACACTGTGGCAGTCTCGGACGTGATGACGAAGACCCTGCTGATCACCAACGACTACCCGCCGCGACCCGGCGGCATCCAGTCGTACCTGGAGACCTATCTGGCGTATCTCGATCCCGAGGACGTGGCGGTCCTCGCCTCGACGTTCCGGGGCAGCGACTCGACCGACTACGACGACACCCGTCCCTACCTGGTCGAGAGGGTGCCGACGGAGATGCTGCTACCCACGCCGGAGCTCGCGGCCCGTGCGCGGAGGCTCGCCTCGGACTTCGGGGCGAGCACGGTGTGGTTCGGTGCTGCCGCGCCGCTGGCCGCGATGGCGCCCGTGCTCCGGCAGGGGCCCGTCGAGCGGATCGTCGCCAGCACCCACGGCCACGAGGTGGGGTGGTCGATGTTGCCGGGCTCGCGGCAGGTGCTCAGGCTGATCGGGGAGTCCACCGACGCCGTCACCTACGTGAGTGACTACACGCGACGTCGCTTCGCGGCGGCGTTCGGCCCACACGCCCGACTGGTGCACCAGCCCGGAGGGGTCGACACGGACAGGTTCCGTCCCGACCCGGTGCGGCGACGGGCGATCCGGGAGCGATACGGGGTGGCGGACCGGGAGGTGATCGTGTGCCTGTCGCGACTCGTCCCGCGCAAGGGTCAGGACGCGCTCATCCGCTCGCTGCCGGAGATCGCCCGCCGTGTTCCGGGAGCGGTCCTCGTCGTCGTCGGGGGTGGCCCGTACCGGCGGACGCTGGAGGGGCTGGCCCGCAGGCACGGGGTGTCCGACCGGGTAATCTTCACTGGTCGGATTCCGGCGGACGAGATCGTCGACCACCACCGGATGGCGGACGTGTTCGCCATGCCGTGCCGCACCCGGGGCGGGGGACTGGACGTGGAGGGGCTGGGGATCGTGTACCTGGAGGCGTCCGCCTGCGGTGTCCCCGTGGTGGCCGGCCGGAGTGGTGGCGCTCCGGAGACCGTCGTGGACGGGAGCACCGGTCTCGTGGTGGACGGGACCTCGGACGGCGAGATCGTCGAGGCCGTGGCCGGTCTGCTCTCGGACCGGCCACGCGCCTCCGCGATGGGCGTCCGCGGACGCTCCTGGGTTCTCGGGTCGTGGCGCTGGGAGGACCTGGCACGCGACATGCGGCGGGTGCTCTCCGGCGACTAGCCCCGGCTCGAACCCCGACCCGGCCGTGGGTCAGGCGTAGAGGTCCTCGATCTGGGCCGCGAACTTCTGGTGCACCACGTTCCGCTTGACCTTGAGTGAGGCGGTGAGCTCCCCGGTCTCCTCGGTGAACTGGTCGGGTAGCACGTGGTACTTCTTGATCGCCTCGGAGTGGGAGACGGTCCGGTTGGCCCGGGACAGCGCCTGGTCGAGATGCTCGATCATGTCCGCGTCCCGGAGCAGCTCGTACAGCGAGCCGGTCTTACCGTGGTGGGCCTTCCACCGCTCCAGCGCCTCCGGGTCGAGGGTGATCAGCACCGAGATGAACGGCTTGCCGTCGCCCACGCACACCGCCTCGGCCACGAGCGGGTCGGCCCGGAGCGCGTCCTCGAGCTGGCTCGGGGCGACGTTCTTGCCCCCGGCGGTGACGATGATCTCCTTCTTGCGACCGGTGATGGTCAGGTAGCCGTCCTCGTCCAGGGACCCGAGGTCCCCGGTCCTGAACCACCCGTCGGAGAACGCCTCGGCGGTGGCGCGCTCGTTACGCCAGTAGCCGGAGGTCACCACCGGGCCGCTCACCTCGACCTCACCGTCAGGTGCGATCCGGACCGCACACCCGGGCAGCGGCTGGCCGACGGTGCCGATACGCATCTGACCGGGGGTGTTGACCGCGATCGCGGCGCACGTCTCGGTGAGGCCGTATCCCTCGAAGATGTTGACACCGATGCCGTCGAAGAAGTGCGTCAGGCGCTCACCGAGGGGCGCCCCACCCGAGATGGCGATCTCACAGCGGCCGCCGAGCGCCGCGACGAGCTTGGCGTAGACGAGCTTGGCGAACAGGGCGTGGCGAAGCCTGAGCAGCGGCCCGACGCGTCCACTGCGGTTGGCCTTGGAGTACGCGACCGCGGTGTCGGTGGCCTTGTCGAACATCCAGGCCTTGACGGTGCCGCCGTCCTGGGCGGTGGCCTGGGCCTTGTTGAAGACCTTCTGGAACACGCGCGGGACGGCCAGGATGTAGTGGGGCTGCATCTCGGAGAACGTGTCCACGAGATTGGTCAGGTCCGACGAGTGGGCGATGCGGACACCCGCGTGGAACCCGGCGTAGGTGATGGCGCGGGCCAGCACGTGGGCCAGGGGCAGGAACATGACGGTGGTCGCGTCCTGGCGGAGGTACAGGTTGAACGGGGTCTCGAGGACCCCGAGGGCCTCGGACATGAAGTTGCGGTGGGTGAGCATGCACCCCTTGGGGCGTCCGGTGGTGCCCGAGGTGTAGATCAACGTCGCGGGGGAGTCGGCGGTCACCCCGGCGCGCCGTTCGTCGAGTACCGCGTCGGGCACCTCGGTCGCACCCGCGGCGAGGGCGTCCAACGCGGGGGTGTCTCCTTCGATCACGAGGACGTCGGGGGCCGCCTCCAGCCCGCTGATCCCCTCGCGGGTGGTGGCGGCGTGGGTCTCCTTCTCGACGATGGCGAGCCGGGCGCCCGAATCCTCCATGATCCACCGGATCTGCTCGGCCGAGGAGCTGTCGTAGACGGGCACCGTGACCGCGCCGGCGGCCCAGATCGCGAAGTCGATCACGTTCCACTCGTATCGGGTCGAGCACAGGAGGGCGACCCTGTCCCCGGCCTGGACGCCTCGGGCGACGAGACCCCGACCCACCACGCGGACCGTCTCGGCGAACTCCCGGTTGGTGACATCCGTCCACCGACCGTCGACCGGCCGCTGGAACGCCACGTTGTCCGGCGTCCGCTCCGCGCGGTCGTAGGCCGCCTGGGCGCAGGACCAGTCGTCGGGGACGGTGAAAGTGGCGGGGGCGGCGACGTATTCGCGCAAAGGGTCCTCCTGGTGGAGACGATCGATGGTCTAATCGCAGTGAGGACACACTATCCCCGGGGCCGGACGGCATCCACGTCACCCGTGTGCCCGGGCGCCGGTCGCCAGGGCGCATCCCGGCCGAAGATATGTGAAGCTGGGGGATATGAGCGAGGACAACGGCGCCCCCGAGGTGTGGCCGACCAGCGACTCCACCGTGATCGACGCGACGGTCGAGGACGTGATGGCCGTCATCTCGGACTTCGACTCGTATCCCGAATGGTCCACGTCGATCCGGGTCGCCGAGGTCCTGTCCGTCGGCGCGGACGGTCGTCCGGACCGGGTCCGGTTCGCCCTGGAGGCGGGCGCGATCGTCGACGACTACGTCCTCGCCTACTCCTGGTCGGCGGACCACAGGGTCGTCGAGTGGAGGCTGGAGAGCTCGGCGCTGCAACGTGCGCAGAAGGGCTCCTATCGCCTCGAACCGGTCGAGGGCGGCACCAGGGTCGACTACGAGCTGGAGATAGAACTCGTGGTGCCGGTGATCGGCCGGCTCCGCGACCGGGCCGAACGGCGGATCCTCTCCGAGGCCCTGCGTGAACTCAAGCGCCGGGCCGAGTCGCGGTGACCGGCGCCAGGGTCGCGATCGTCATGGGGGGCGACCCCCCGGCCAGGTCGGAGGTGACCGCGCAGTTCCTGCTCGACGCGGGCGGAACGGCTCTCATCCTGACCGGGGACCCCGGTGCGGTGGATCCGCGGCTGGACACGACCGACGAGGGGCCCGTGGAGGTCCGTGTCGACGACGCCACCGCGAGACTCGAGTCGTACAGGTCCGGTGCGGTGGATCCGGACGACGACGTGCTCGCGGCGCTGGCCGCCGGAGGGGACGCGCCCCTCGCCGCTGTCCTGGGATGGGAGTACGCCCGGCGGGCGGCCGCCGCGGGAGTGTGGGACGTGGTGGTGGTGGAACTCGACGGTGACCTCGCGGCGGTCCGGAGGATCGCGGCGGCGGGGGAGCTGACCGCGTTCGTGGAGTCTCGTTGGCCCGCGCACGTGCGGTTCGCCTCGATGGCCGCGGGTGACCGCGCGGACGCCCGGACCCGCGAGGCGCACCGACTGTCCCTCCTCGCGGCGGAGGTCTCGACGTTCCTCGCGGGGCCCGTCGAGGTGATGGTCGCCGGGAGCGCCCCGGGCCGGACCGCGGCGCTGGCCGAACTCGCCCGCGGGGCGGTCACACCCTCCGTCTCCCCGGACGGGAGTGGGGGATACCGGGTGGAGTGCCCGGTGCCGGACCGTCCGACGACCCCGCCCTCGGTCGAGGGCGACGAGCTGCGCCTGGACCTCGACGGTGTCCGGACGGTGGTGAGGCTCCCCGCGTTGCTGTCCCGGTGCACCCTCGTCACCACACACTTCGACCCCGAGGCGCGCACCGTGGTCGCCAGCTTCGTCCCCGATCCCGAGCTGTGGCCACCGAATCTCGTCCCGTCCGGATTCGCGGACCGATCCGGGTAGTATCCGCTCCGTCAACTCCCCAACGACGGAAGGTCCGGTGACCCAAGTTGCTGTACTGGTTGTTCAAGTACGTGATCATCGGGCCCTTCCTGCGGCTGACCAGTCGGCCGGTCATCACCGGCCGGGAGAACTTCCCTACCAGCGGGGCGGCGGTCCTCGTGGGCAACCACGAGTCGGTGGCCGACTGGCTGTTCACCCCGCTCCTCCTTCCCCGGCGGGTCACGTTCCTGGCGAAGAGCGACTACTTCACCGGCACCGGGATTCGCGGCATGCTCAGCAGGTGGTTCTTCGCGGGGACCGGTCAGTACCCGATCGACCGCACCGACGCCGATGCCGCCCAGGCCGCTCTCAACGCGGGCCTCGAGGTCCTCTCGTCGGGTCAGATCCTGTGCGTCTACCCGGAGGGGACCCGGTCCCCGGACGGGCGGTTGTACCGCGGCAAGACCGGGCCCGCCCGGCTCGCGCTGCGCGCCGGGGTCCCGATCGTCCCCGTGGGCGTGATCGGGACGGGTGAGTACATCCGCAAGGTCAACCGACCCCACCGCCGGACCCGGGTCCGGGTGATGATCGGGGAACCACTCGACCTGACGCCGTGGGCCGGACGGGAGGGCGACCGCGTGGCCGAGCGGGAGATCACCGATGAGTTCATGCGGCGCATCCAGGCGTTGACGGGTCAGGAGTATGTCCACGACACCTACGGCGCGGAGATGAAGAAGCGCTACGAGGCGGTGCGCAAGTCGGGACGCAACCTCCTCGACCAGCCCGTCGAGGGACAGCGCTGACGCCGGTGCGCTACTTCTACGACTGTGAGTTCATCGAGGACGGCACCACCATCGACCTGGTGTCGGTGGGGGTGGTGGCGGAGGACGGACGCGAGTTCTACGCGGTCTCCACGGATTTCGACCAGGCCAAGGCCGGCCCGTGGGTCCGGCGGAACGTCCTGCCCAAGCTGCCCAATCCCTCCTCGCCGGCCTGGATGTCGCGGTCGGGGATCCGGGACGGGTTGTACGACTTCGTCACCGCACCGATCTCCGGGCCGGTCGAGCTGTGGGCGTGGATCGGGGCCTATGACCACGTCGCGGTGTGTCAGCTCTGGGGTGACATGACCGAGCTGCCGGCGGCGATGCCGAGGTTCACGCGGGACGTGCGCCAGCTGTGGGAGATGGCCGGGCAACCGGAGCTGCCCCCTCACCCGGGCGGAGCCCACGACGCCCTCGGCGATGCCCGCCATGCGTTCTTGAGATTCCGGGCGATCGCGGCGAAGGCGCCCCACCTGGGTCTCTGAGGTCCGCGCCGGCGGCGGTGGCGTATCCTCGCGGGGTGAGCAACTGGACAGTCGACGTCGACATCGCACAGCTTCCCGACCTCCCCCCGCTCTCGGCGGACCTCGATCGGCTGCTGGCGGACGCCCTGTCGCGACCCGCGCTGCAGCAACCGTCGTGGGATCCCGATCACGCCGCGGCCATGCGCAAGGTCCTCGAGAGCGTTCCGCCAATCTGCGTGGCCTCGGAGGTCGAACACCTCTCGGATCGGCTGGCCGACGTCGCGCACGGTCGCGCGTTCCTGCTCCAGGGCGGGGACTGCGCGGAGACGTTCGAGGCCAACACCGAGCCGCACATCAAGGGCGTGATCCGCACGCTCCTGCAGATGTCCGTCGTCCTGACCTACGGCGCGTCCATGCCGGTGGTGAAGGTCGGCCGGATCGCCGGGCAGTATGCCAAACCGCGCTCCGCCGACAGGGACGCCACCGGCCTGCTCTCCTACCGCGGGGACATGGTCAACGGGCTCGACGCGGACGACACCGCTCGTGAGCACGACGCGTCGCGCCTGGTCCGCGCCTACGCCAACGCCGCCGCGGCCATGAACCTGGTCCGCTCCCTGACGGCCTCGGGGACGGCGGACCTGCACCGCGTGCACGAGTGGAACATGGAGTTCGTCGCCGGGTCGCCGGCCGGCGCGCGCTACGAGGCGCTCGCGGCGGAGGTCGATCGCGGGCTGCGGTTCATGGACGCCTGCGGTGTCTCCGACCAGAACCTGCGGTCGGCGGACATCTTCTCCTCACACGAGGCGCTGGTGCTCGACTACGAGCGCGCGATGTTGCGCCTGGCCGACGACGGCACGGGCCTCACGGGTGACGCGGAGCAGGGGCTGTACGACCTCTCGGCCCACTTCCTGTGGATCGGGGAGCGGACCCGTGGGATCGACGACGCCCACGTGGCGTTCGCCTCACTCATCGAGAACCCGATCGGACTGAAGATCGGCCCCTCGACCACCCCGGAACTCGCGGTGGAGTACGTGGAGAAGCTCGATCCGCGCAATCGTCCGGGACGCCTGACCCTGGTCTCCCGCATGGGCAACGACAAGGTCAGGGACGCGCTCCCGCCGATCGTGCAGGCCGTCGAGGCCTCGGGACACAAGGTCATCTGGCAGTGCGACCCGATGCACGGCAACACCCATTCCACGTCGAACGGTTACAAGACCCGCCACTTCGACCGGATCATCGACGAGGTCCAGGGCTTCTTCGAGGTTCATCACGCCCTCGGCTCGCACCCGGGCGGCATCCACATCGAGCTCACGGGTGAGGACGTCACCGAGTGCCTCGGGGGCGCCCAGGACATCTCCGACCTCGATCTGGCCGGGCGGTACGAGACCGCGTGCGACCCGAGGCTCAACACCCAGCAGTCGCTGGAGTTGGCCTACCTGG